>JAGWOU010000447.1 GCA_028870815.1 Rhodospirillales bacterium
AACGCCTGCGAATGCAGATTGCACTGCGGAGGCGGTGCCTGGAGTGTTGTCGGCCAAGGCCGGTTGCGCAGCGGCAAGGCCCAGGCCAAGCAAGCCGCAAGCAGTGAGAATCGTTTTCATCTGGCTATTCCTCATATGTTTAGAAACTCAAACGAGCGCTGTACCCTAACGGATCGTCTCACTCGTCGCCAGACTTAGCAACCGCTCGCTAACATTTCGTAACACGGCACTTAGGCGTCGCCCCATTCAACGACTTAATTCCAGTGCATAAGTAGAGAAATTCAATTGCTGCTTTTTGGCAGTGTTACCACCGGGATGGCCGCCACGGAAATCTGCGCGCCGCCGGAGGCCGCATTTTGCAGCGCTATTCGCAATGCTGGCAGATAATCACTGGCATTTTCGTCTTGCGGGCGCAGTTTTGTGAACAGCGGCACCGAGGATGCGATGGTGACGATCATATCGGTGCCATAGGGTGCGCTAATCTGCCAACTGGCGCCGCCATGCGCGGGGTCACCCAGAACTTTGCTGCTGCCAGCGGGGAAATTTTGCGCTGCGTCGGTGGTGGTAGGGTAGAGATGCAGCACGGTGCCGTCGTTGGAGAAGTAATCCGTCTCCAGATAGCCGCTAAACCCAGGCATGGTCTGGTCGACGGTGAGCAGATCGCCATCGCGCAGCACGGTTTTGCCGCCGGCCAAGGCCAGGCGAAGCGCATTGCCTGTGCCCATGAAAAGCGGATGGTAAGGCCGGATCGCGTCCAGCGCCGCGCAATATGGCCCGTCGATGGTCTGGATATGGTTTTGAATTGTTCCCGAATTTGGCAGGGAGTTTACCGCTGCCGTCAACGCCGCCTGCGGCGCGCCCGCCCCGGCGAGGCCAGTTAGCAGTGGTGCGCTGCCTTGGTCGGTGGCGTTCAGCAACGTGCAGGGCAGGGCGCCGAGTGTGGCGGTGAACGCGGCCTCGCGCTGGGCCGCTGTCATTGGTGGCGGGGCGGCGGGTTGTGTGGCTGGCTGAGGTTGCGCGGGCTGGGCCGGCGGCGTTGTGGTGGCAGCTGTTTGTGGCGCGGCCTGCTTGTGGCCACCGAATAGCATATATCCGCCGCCGCCCAGAACGGCGAGCAGCACGATGGCGCCGCTGCCGAGCAGCATCGGGCTCGGCCCTTTCTTCGCGGCGGGAGTGGGCGTTGGTGCGGGTGCTGGTGCGGGCGGCGGCGGTGCCGCCGGTGCCGCCTTGCGTGGTGCCACCATCGTTGCGTCGCCACCGAAATCATCCAGGCTCAGGCTGAAACTTTCGGCAGGGGCGGGTTTTGCTTCGGCGGCATCCCGCAGCGCCTGGGCGAAGTCAGATGCCGAATCAAAACGATCTCCTGGCTGCTTCGCCATCGCCTTCTTCACCACCGCATCCATCGCTGGGGTGACCGAGACGGACAAGGCGGAGGGTGCTGGCGGTTCCGTATGCAGCACCTTGTGCATGATCGCGGTCAGCCCGCCATCGAACGGTTTTTCGCCCGTGAGAAGCTGATAGAGCATCACGCCGGAGGAATAGAGATCCGTACGCGCATCCACCGTCTGGCCCATGAACTGCTCGGGCGACATGTAAGAGGGCGTGCCGAGCATCGTGCCCGCCTGGGTCATTGAGCTGCTCTCGATCCGCGCGATGCCGAAATCCGCGATCTTCACTTCGCCTGCCTTGGTGAGCATGATGTTCGCGGGCTTAACATCCCGGTGAACGACGCCGCGCCCGTGGCTGAATTGCAGCCCGGTCATCAAACCGTCCATGATCCGCACGATCTCGGGAATTCCGAAGCGCTCGCCTTTGTCCAGCACCTGCTTCAGCGTGGTGCCGTCCACGAACTCCATGACGATATAGGC
>JAGWOU010000448.1 GCA_028870815.1 Rhodospirillales bacterium
TAGCCCCTGAAGGCCGTCTCCTCGGTCAAGCCGATCAACAGGCATACGCCAAGCCAGGCAAGCCCGCTTTCGGCAGCCGCAGGCGGCGGCAACCCGGCCCAGCGCGGCACCGCCCAGCCGCCCGCCACCAGCAGCGCCATCAGCAGGGACAAAGCCGCAACACCCGCCAGCAGCCCGCTCGCCAGCTTCGGCGCAAACCGCCGCGCCGCCAGGCCGAATGCGAATAGAGACCGACCCTCAAGCCACGCCATAAAGCCCGTGGCGGCAAGAACCGGAATAAACAGCAGCGCCTCGTTCACGGCGGCGAAACCTGGGGTCATTCGGGGTTCCGGCCGCAGCCAGGGGGGCCTTGCCCAGGCCAGCAGCAGAATCTCCGCGAAAACCAGAGCCGTGAGCAGCAGCGCATAGGCCAGGGCGCGCCAGCCGGCCCGCACCCCGCCCGGCCCGCGCCAAAACCCTGTCCCTGAATAATCCAGCCAGCCGCGCACGGTTCTCAGTTCAAGCCTTTGTCGTGTGCTCCATCGAGACGTTGCGGGCCTCAGGGCCAACCAGCATCAGCACGATCAAGATCACGGCGACAACGCCCGCCACCAGTGCCAGCGCATAGCCATAATCCCCGCCATGGCCCATCGCCAGCGAGACCTGGATGGGCGCGTTGAATGAGGCGACGAAATTGCCAAGCTGGTAGACAAAGCCCGGAAACGTGCCGCGAATCTCAGACGGCGAAAGCTCGTTCAGATGCACCGGCACCACGCCCCACGCCCCTTGCACACCGACCTGCATGAAGAACGCGGCAACGGCGATGGTGGCGAAATCCGTGCCATGAGACCACGGCCACAACGCCAGAAGCGAGACAACGCAGGCGCCGATAATTGCATAGCGCCGGCCGATTTTCTGGCTGAGCAGGCCAAACAAAATGCCGCCGATCACCGCACCCGCGTTAAAGATGAGCGCCACATTCGCCATCTCGCTATGCGCGAAATGCAATTGCTTGCCCAGGAACAGTTTTACGTAAATATCCTGCGTGCCGTGGGAAAAGAAGTTGAACGCGGCCATCATCACCACGCCGTAAACCACCAGCTTGGCATTCTTGCGCAACACCGTGCTCACAGGCACCTTTTCAGGTCGGTGCTTCATGGCCTCAAAGGCCGGGCTTTCCTCAACATGGGACGCAATGAAGAATACCAGCAGGGCCGGCATCGCGCCAACAAAGAACATGCCGCGCCAGCCCAGCGGCCCAAGGCCGAAATCGAACAGCAAGGTCGCCAGAAAGAATCCGAACGGATAGCCCGCTTGCAGCAGGCCGGAGACCCAGCCGCGCCAGCGGTCCGGGATGGTTTCCATGGCGAGCGAAGAGCCAATGCCCCATTCGCCGCCCATGGCGATGCCAAACAGGGTGCGGATGACCATGAAGGCAGTGAACGACCAGGCGAAGCCTGTCAGTGCCTCGAAGAAGGAATAGAGCAGCACCACCAGCATCAGGATCGGCTTGCGACCATAAATATCCGCCAGCCGCCCGAATATGAACGCGCCCACCGCGCGAGTCGCCAAGGTGAGTGTGATGGAGAACGCCACCGAGCCGATGCTGACGCCAAAAGCCTTCGACACATTGTCCAGCGTCAGGATCAGGATGAAAAAGTCGAAGGCATCCAGCGTCCAGCCCAGGAATGCCGCGACCACGGCATTGCGCGCCCGCCTGATATCTACCGTTGAAGTGACGGACATCTGCCAACCTCCCCAAATTTGTTGCCGCTTCCGCCAGCAGGACAGACAGACTGCCCGGTTTAGCGCTCGCGGGGAGCGCTCTTGTGTAGGATCAGCTTATCGCCAGGGCAATCGCCGGAGAAAAATTTTGAATTTTTTA
>JAGWOU010000449.1 GCA_028870815.1 Rhodospirillales bacterium
TGGGCGATGTGGTGAAGGTTGGGCGGCGCGGCAGTTTGAACGCCGTGATAACCATGCCGGGCCGCCAGGGCCATGCCGCCTATCCGCATCTGGCTGAAAACGCCGTGCACAAGCTGGTGCCGGTTCTGGCCGAATTGGCGGGGGCAAAGCTGGATGAAGGTTCGGAATTCTTCGAGCCATCGACGCTGCAAATCACCTCCGTCGATGTCGGCAACAAGGTCACCAATATCATTCCCGGCGAGGCGGTGGCGAATCTGAATATCCGCTTCAACGACCTGCATAGCGGTGCCTCGCTAACTTCCTGGCTGGAGGATGTGTTGAGCCGCCATGCGCCTGATGCCGCGCTGTCAGTGAAAATCTCCGGCGAATCATTTCTCACACAGCAGGGAGCCGAGGTTGCCGCGCTGGTGCGGGCGATTGAATCCGTGACGGGTCATCAGCCCGAGCGGAACACCGGGGGCGGAACTTCGGATGCGAGGTTCATTGCCCGGTACTGCCCGGTAATGGAGTTTGGGCTGGTGGGCACGACCATGCACAAGGTTGACGAGGCGGTGCCGGTGGCTGAGCTTGAGCAACTCACCGATATCTATGCCGCGCTGATCCGGGAGGTTTGCCGATGATCTTGCAAGGCCTAGTCAAATTAGCCTGCGGCAACGCCAAGGGCGTTGAGGAGTTTTCCGGGACGAAAGAAGCGTTTTCCGCGTCTTTAGCGCCGTTGATCGCGTTTCCGCTGGTGGGGGCTGGGATTACCGCCGCGAGCGGAGATTGGAAGGCGGCGGCGGTGGGCCTGCTTGCGCGGCTTTGCGCGGTGCTGGCGCTGCCCGTGATAACCTATGAATTTTCTAGGATTTTTGGCAAAACCAACCTCTGGCTGCGCACGGCCACGGCGCTGAACTGGTGTTTCTGGTTGGTGCTGCCGGCCATTTTTCTCGCGGCGCTGGCGGGGTCGGTTCTTGTGCAGCTTGGCTTGCCGATGATGCGGGCTGAAAAAATCGTGCTGGAGATGGTGGCGCTCTATCTGCTCTGGAACCGATGGTTCGTGTTTAAGGCCGGGTTACAGCTGAATATCTGGCGCGCCGGTCTGGTGCTGTTGGCCAGCCTAGCCGCCACTGTGTTGTTCGCGGTGGTGCCCTGGGTGGCCGGAATGCCGGCGCCTAGTCTGGATCTCACCTCATTGCCCTGATACGGTTACGATTTGTCATCTTGCCGTAAAGAACGGAGAAGCGACAAAATAAGCACGGACCGTTATAGCATATAAGTTAGTGTGAGACGGGGGTTGGCTCGCGTGTCGGAAACTGCTGGGCGGCGAAAACGTGGCAATGGCCGCTGGATTATCGCGGCGATTGTCGTTCTCTTAATTGCATTCATTTGGTGGCGCCATTCAGGGCAGAATAAGAAAGCCCTCGGTCCGGCGGCGCAGGCCGTAGGGGTGGCGAAAGCGATAAGCGGCCCCATGGAGGTGACGCTGGACGAGCTTGGCACCGTGACGCCCGATGCCACAGTGACCATTCTGCCGCAGATCAGCGGATATATCACCCAGATCGGCTTTACCGAGGGGCAGATGGTCACGAAGAGCCAGTTCCTGGTGCAGATCGATCCTCGCCCCTATGAAATTCAGCTTGAGCAATATCAGGCTGCTCTAGCCAAGGACGAGGCCAGTTTGGGCCAAGCGCGATCAGACCTGGCGCGTTACCAGAAGCTGGCGGCGCAGGACAGTATCTCCGCTCAGCAGGTTGCCGATCAGACCTTTCTGGTGGCGCAGGATGAAGCAGCGGTGAAATCCGACCATGCGAATATAAACAGCGCCAAGTTGGACCTGGTGTATTGCCACATCACCTCGCCCGTGGCGGGGCGGGTGG
>JAGWOU010000450.1 GCA_028870815.1 Rhodospirillales bacterium
GCAGGCGCTACGCGCGCGGCTGGATACGGCATTTCTGCCCCGGCCGCTGATTTTGGTGGAACGCCTGCCGCGCAACAATCTCGGCAAGCTGCTGCGGGCGGATCTACTGGCCCTCGCCGCCCGGAAAGGAACGGAATGACCATCTGCCGCACCCATGAGTTCAGCATTCCGCTGACGCATCCGACAGCGGCGCTGCATTTTCCAGAATTGCCGATTGTGCCCGGCGCGATGCTGCTGGACGAGGCCATCGCCGTGATCGGGGCCGCCACGCCACTGCGCTTGCAGGCGGTAAAGTTTCTAAGCCCGGTCCGCCATGGCGAGGCCATCGTGCTAAGCTGGCAGGATGGCGGCGGCGGCATTGCCTTTCAGATTCACCGCCAAGGCGAAAGCGCGCCTTTGCTCACCGGCACCCTGGCATGAGCGGCCGAAGCAGCCCCGCCGCCGCCCAGGAATGGGTTGAACGGCCGGAACGCGGTTCCGTGGCCGCCATCAGGGTTTGCGTATGGATTGCGCTGCGCCTCGGGCGACGGCTGGCGCAACTGTTCCTTTACCCCGTCTGCCTTTATTTCATACTGTCCTCCCCAGCGGCACTGCGCGCATCACGGGATTACCTGGGCCGGGTGCTGGGCCGGCGCCCACACTGGGTGGAGAACTACCGCCACTTCCTTACTTTCGGCGTCTGTGTGCTGGACCGCGTATTTCTGCTGAACGAGCAGGATCAGTGTTTCGACATCACCGTCCATGGCGATGAGATACTGCGCAAAATCGACCAGGAAGGCGGCGGGTGCCTTCTTTTCGGTGCGCATTTCGGCAGTTTCGAGGCAACGCGGACCGTCCGGCTGCGCTACCGGGAACTGCCGGTAAGCCTGCTGATGTACGAGGAAAACGCAAAGAAAATCCGCGCCGCGCTGGGGGCGATCAACCCCCGCCTTGAAACCGAAGTGATCGGGCTGGGGCGGCTGGATTCGCTGATCGCCGTGGCTGAACGGCTGCGGGCCGGGCATTTCGTCGGCGTGCTGGCGGACCGTAACCCCGATGGACGGGACATGGTGCGCCTGCCCTTTCTCGGTGCCGAGGCTGCATTTCCTCAAGGGCCGTTCAAGGTGGCGATGATGCTGGGCCGGCCGGTGGTGATGATGGCCGGGGTTTATAAAGGCAAGGGACGGTACGAGGTCCGGTTTGAACTCCTGGCCCCGGCGCGCGAGGGCCGCCCGGCGGACCCAAAGGCATGGATGGACGAGATTATGCGCCTCTACGCCGCCAAGCTTGAGGCGCTCTGCCGGGAGACCCCCTATAGCTGGTTCAATTTCTACGATTTCTGGGCATAAGATGCGGGTATTGCTTTTCGCGGTTTGCGGGCTTGCTCTGCTTTGCGCGCAAACAACCCCGAATTTTACCCTGCCTGGCCTGATGGCCCAGCTTGCCCAGGTGCGATCAGCTTCGGCCAGCTTCACCCAAACCAAAACCATGGCGATGCTCACCACACCCCTGCAAAGCAGAGGCACGTTGAGCTACGAGGCGCCCGATTACGTGCGCAAGACCACGCTGGCGCCCGAGCGGCAGGATTTTGTGCTGCAAGACGGCAAAGTGACCCTGACCATGAACGGCCAAACAAAGCGCTTCACCCTCTCGCAAGCGCCGCAACTGGCCGGGCTGGTGGAGGGCGTGCGCGCCACACTGGCCGGGGATCTGCCGGAACTGCAGCGTTATTACGGGGTGTCTTTAAGCGGGGGGCAGACGCATTGGCAGATTTTGCTGCGCCCGCATGACGCCAGCCTAGCCAAAATGCTGGCCTGGATGAGTGTAACCGGCACTGGCAACAGAATCACCGAAATAGACAGCGCCGGCACTAAG
>JAGWOU010000451.1 GCA_028870815.1 Rhodospirillales bacterium
TGACCTCCAATTCCAACAATAGCATGGACATAACCAGAACACTGGTCTCCGTTGGCGATGTGTCCCTGAGCGACACCACGACCAATACGCATATGCATGTGACGTTCGCGACCTCCGGCAATAACGGTACGGTCAGCTCGCTCAGGTTCTCTGGCGGCGGCAGCAGCCGTGGGGGAGATGGCTGGGGCAAGAGCGGCGGCAGCGGCGCGTTGGTTTCAACCGGCAATGCCTCGATGAGTAACGTGAATAGCGGCGCCTCCGGCATCAATACTGTGGCACAGAACTCTGGCATCGGCTCCCTCCAGCAGAGCTCCGTCTCGCTCGGCTCTTATGTCGGCAGCGGCACAGGCTTCAACGGCTTCTAAAGCCCGAGAAGGGGCAGCGCGGTTAACCCGCATGGCGTTTCCACCCGCCATGCGGGGCCGCGCTGTTCGGTCTTCCAGGTCACTGTAAACATGGTTCATGCAGGAGAGGAAAATGAAGATCAGGAAAGTGGCGGCGCTACGGCTCATACTGAGCGGTGCGCTGCCCGTTCTCGTCCATCCCGCACTTGCCGCCGGAATCGCTAACAACACGAGTGACAGCAGCACCCTTGCCGCCAGCCTTGGCACGACAGCACTTTCAGGTGCGCAGCTTTCGAAACTGCGCGGCGGCTCTGGAACCGTTGCGGCTGTCAATCTTGGGACCGATACCGGCAACAGCGCCGATCATTCAGTCACAGGATCGATTTCGAACTTGCAATCGGTGAACAACAATACGGGTTTGACGACAGTAATTCAAAATACCGGCAATAATTCGCTGCTGCAAAGCAGCATGACGGTAAATATAACTGTTCATTAGGAGCCGAGAATGAGGCTCTCTTTACTAGCTGTGCGCTGGCTCGCCTTGCTTTTAACCCTGACGCCCATCTGTGCGATGGCCGGACAAATCTCCCTGAACGGCATGACAATCGGCGCGGGCGCGGCAAGCCTTGACGTGCAGAGCTTTCAGGCACGAAAATTCACCAGCACGATCAAGCAGCAATATGATTTCTCCTGCGGTTCCGCCGCCCTGGCCACGTTGCTGCGTTACACCTATCATGTTCCGGCCAGTGAAAGCTCTGTGTTTACAAGCATGTTTCTGAATGGCGACCGCCAGGCAATCGAGGAATCCGGCTTTTCCCTGCTCGACATGAAAAATTATCTTAGCCGCAACGGCATACCCTCTGACGGATTCCGCGCGCCGTTGCAAAAGTTGGCGGAAGTCAAAATCCCTGCAATTGTGCTAATCAATGAAAACGGCTATAAACATTTTGTCGTTCTGCGCGGCATACGCAACGGCCAAGTACTTCTGGCAGACCCGGCGATCGGACTGCGCACGGTTTCCGTTGCAAACTTCAAAGAGCAGTGGTCTGGAATTTTCTTTATCATCCTCGACCATATCAGAACCGCGCGGGCGGGTTTCAATAATGGGCAGGATTGGTCAGATGAACCTGGCGCCCCGCTCGGCCTTACGCGTTTCATGGTCAACTTGGCCACGCTGCAGCAAGTCAGCGTGCCAGACTCCGTACGATTTTAGAGAATTTGTGCTGAAGGAATATAGAAAATGGTCCGGTACAGCATCAAAACCCTAGCTTGCCTCACCGCAGGCACCCTGCCCTTGCTGGCCATGCCGGCAAAGGCCGCAGCGCCCAGGGCAGGGCCGGAAATTTCGGCGCTAGGGCTTTCAGGTCAGCAAATCCCTCCCAGTGAACTGGATACTATCAGAGGTGGGTTTAACCTGGGGGCCGGGCTTTCAATTGGCTTCGCCTTCAAGCAGATCGAGGCCGTGAACGGCATCGTGGTGAAAAGCATCATGGTGCCGGA
>JAGWOU010000452.1 GCA_028870815.1 Rhodospirillales bacterium
AAGCCGTGTCGACAGGGTGCTTTGTCAGCACCCTAAAAAGGATTTCACCCAAGAACATCCTAAGAGAAAATTATGAGGCAGGACCAGCTTGTGCCGATGTCCGGTTTGCGCCATCGAACGCCAGAGAGCTGCCAGTCAGCTATCGGCCCTGCTTTGCCATAAGGCGAATGTCCGATATCCACTTCTTGACTGAAAGCAATTCCCCAACCATCCCACTTCACACATCAAAATATTCCACTTTCAAACCAAAGTCATATCAACCAATTTCTCCGCAAAACCAAAATCCTTCCTCATCAAAATCTAACATCACGTTATTCTATAAATTCCACATTTATGTTCCACGTTGAACATTCCTAGAACAAACGCCGCGTCACCAGCTAACGCCAGCCTCATCCAACGTCACGGCGGGCAGGGCCGCATTTTCCAGCGCGGTAACCGGCCGCAGCGCCAGCACATTGCTGATGCAAAGGGCAGCGGCTTTTTGCAGCGTGTCCTGGTCTATGGGCGCTTCCCTCACCAAAGCGGAATGGCGGATAATAAACGTGCCGCCCCAGGAGCAACCGGCAGCTTTACCTCCCACATCTGCCCTAAGCCTCACCCCACAAACCGCGCCCCAATTAAAAACTCCACATTTCCCTCCGGGCCTTTAATCGGGCTGGGTGTAATTCCCAGCACCGCCCAACCCGGCAGCGCCGCGAACCAGCTTTCTATCCGCGCGCACACCTCCTCATGCACGGCGGTATCACGCACCACGCCGCCTTTGCCCACCTGTTCCGGCCCCGCCTCGAATTGCGGCTTGATCAGCGCCACCGCGAAGGCCCCCGGCGCGCACAAGGCCAGCCCTGCCGGCAGCACCGTTTGCAGCCCGATAAAGCTCGCATCGCACACCAGCGCCCCAATTGGCTCGGCAATCATCTCTGGCGTCAAATGCCGCGCATTGGTCTTTTCCATCACCACCACGCGCGGGTCAGATCGCAGCTTCCACGCCAGTTGCCCATGCCCCACATCCACGGCGTAAACCTTCGCGGCCCCATGCGTGAGCAGCACATCGGTAAACCCGCCGGTGGAAGCTCCCACATCCAGGCAAACCCTCCCCGCCGGGTCCAGCCCGAAATGGGAAAGCCCATGCGCCAGCTTCATCCCGCCGCGCGAAACCCAAGGATGTTCCTGCCCCTTTACGGAAAGCTGCGCGTCCTCCGGCAGCGTGTCTCCGGCCTTGCCCACCCGCTTCGTGCCCGCATAAACCAGCCCGGCCATAATCAACGCCTGCGCCTTGGCCCGGCTTTCCACCAGCCCACGCTCCACCAGCATCACATCCGCGCGCTGCTTGGGCATTATTTCGTATCCCCCGGCATGGATTTGAACCGGTAGGGGCTGGCACTCGTCAAATCCGGGCTCAGCGCCAGCCGGTGCGCGATCGGCGGAAACGCGCGGGACCGGCACTCCTGCCGCTCACACAACCTGCAGGAAAGCCCAATTCCCACCGCGGCTTTTTGCAAATCCAAGCCATCCCCATACACCACCTCCCGCGCATGTGAGATATCGCATCCCATGGCGATCACCCGCACCGGCGGCGGCTCACCCCAGCGTGCGGGGCGGCCAGTGATAGTACGGGCGAAGCATAGAAAAATCTCGGTGGTCGAAAGCTCCGCCACCTGCACCCGTATCGCGCCCGGCGTGGCAAAGGCCGAATGCGCCACCCAGCGCGGGCAGGTGCCGCCATAGCGCATGAACGGAAACCCCGCAGCGGAAAACCGCTTGCTCACATTCCCCGCTGCATCAACGCGCAGAAAGAAAAACGGCACGCCACGCATCCCCGCCCGCTGCATGGAGGACAAACGCT
>JAGWOU010000035.1 GCA_028870815.1 Rhodospirillales bacterium
CATTTTGCTGAAGCTCGGCGTTTACGGTCGCCACATATAGGCGGAAAAACTGCCGCATTAGGCTGATATTTGGAGGTCCGGGCGGGAATCGAACCCACAGACACGGATTTGCAGTCCGCTGCATCACCACTCTGCCACCGGACCGGCCTGGGTGCGGCCCCTATATCTCCATCTCGGCGGCGGCGGTCAAGCCGTGTTTCGTGTGGCGCAGTTGAGTTTAGCCCCGTGGGGCCGCTATAAGTACCGCACTTGCGAGATAGAAGGGTTCCATGGCCGATTTGAATGCTCTGGCGATACAGCGCGACAACATGGTGGATTCGCAGGTCCGCCCCAATTTTGTGAATGACGTGCGGATCACCTCGGCGATGCGCGTGCTGCCGCGTGAGGCTTTCGCCGCAGCCGGCCCCCTGGCCTATGCCGATGCGGATCTGCCCCTCGGCGGCGGGCGCTTCATGCTCAAGCCCATGGTCGTGGCGCGCTTGGCGCAGCTGGCGCTGGAGGTGAACCCCGCGCATATTCTGGTGGTTGGCGCGGGCAGCGGCTATCTGGCGGCGGTGCTCGGCCTTGCGGGCGTTGAGGTTGTGGCGCTTGAGGAGGAAACCCGGCTTGCCAGCCCGGTGCTGGCAGCCTGCGCGCCCAAGGTTCAGGCCGTCACCGGGCGGTTGGATGCGGGCTGGCCCTCCGGCAGCCCATACGATGTCATCATCATCGAGGGTGCGGTGCCGGAGATTCCGGCCGCGCTTGCCGCGCAGCTCAGCCCTGGCGGCCGGGTTGTCACCATTCTTGCCGACGATGCCTCGCCCGACGCGCTGGGCCGTGCCGTGGTGGCGGAGTTCGTGGCCGGTGGCTGGTCCACCGTGCGGGTGTTCGACTGTGTCGCCCATACCTTGCCGCAATTCGCACTTGCACCAGCGTTCAGCTTCTGAACATGGGGAACAAGCCATTGCTGTGCGTCTCGCTCCGCGTCTCTCTGCTGGGCGGGCTCGCTTTGCTTGCCGGTCCGGCTTTTGCTGATCAGCCCGCCACCCTTACCGATGCGCTAGTTGACTCCTATTACAACAACCCTACCTTGCAGGAACAGCGCGCCGCCCTGCGTCAGGCCGATGAGGAAGTCCCGGCGGCACTCTCTGGTTGGCGTCCCACGGTCACCCTCCAGGGGCAGGTCGGACGGGTTTCGGGCGTCGAGAAATATGCCACCACCGGGATCAACCCGGTGACCAATCTACTTGTGACGCAACACACCAGGGTGCCTGAAAACGGCACCGAGAAGATCGGCCAGCTTACCCTTACTCAGCCAATATATAATGGCGGCAAAACCACCAGCCAGACCAGGCAGGCGAAGAACGACGTCTATGCCGCGCGGGCGCAATTGCTCTCCCAGGAGCAAACGGTATTTTACAACGTCGTGCAGGCTTACGTGTCCGTCGTTACCGACCAGAAGCTGCTGGACTTGCAGGATAACAACCAGCAGGTGATGAAGCGCCAGCTTCACGACACGCAGACCCAGTTCAATCTCGGTGAAATCACCATGACCTCCGTGGCCCAGGCGCAGGCCTCGCTTGCCCAGGCCGAACAGCAGGTGAAGGTGGCACAGGGCAATCTGGAAATCGCCAGGGAGAATTTCCGGCAGCTGGTGGGGGATTACCCCGCGGCAAGGCTCACCCCGCCTCAGCCACTGGTTCTGCCGGTGGCCAGCAAAGCCCAGGCGGGCTCGGTCGCAACGGCGAATAATCCCGATGTCATCGCCGCGGAGTTCTCTGATGCCTCCGCCAAGGACGCGGTGGATGTGGCCTTCTCGGCCCTCATGCCGCAGCTTTCCCTCCAGGCTTCGGCGTATAACGAATCTGGCAGTTCCGGTCAGAATATCTTCCAACGCGGCGCCTCGGTCACAGGCCAGCTCACTGTGCCGCTCTATCAGGGGGGGCAGGAATATTCGACGATCCGCTCCGCCAGGGCCAAGCAGCAGGAGGCCTTCGCGGCGGTTCTGGTGGCCCAGCGCAAGGCTTATGCCGACGCAACCCAGGCCTGGGAGGGCATGACCTCGTCGCGTTCCGCCGTGCTGGCGACAAATGCCGAGATCAAGGCCAATGCCATTGCCCTGGATGGGACCGAGCGCGAGGAGCTGGTTGGCACCCGCACCACGCTGGATGTGCTCAACGCCCAGCAGGCGTTGCTCACCTCGCAAATTCAACAGGTGCAGAATATCTCGCAAATGGTTAACTATTCGTACGACGTCGCCTCGGCCATCGGTCGTCTCACCGCGCGGGATTTAAATTTGCCCGTGCAGGAATATGATGACGAGAAATACTACGACGCGGTGAAGTTCGCCGGGTTTGGCACGGGCGGCGGCGCGGATCAGGATGCAGGCATCACGCCGGATGGCGCGATGGTTGCCACGTCGGCTTCTGCCTCAGGGCAGGCCGTGCCATGAGGAGGCGTGATGAGCGAAGGTAACGGCATTTCCAACCGTTCCGGCCCGGCAAGCGCTGCCGAACCGTCGATGGAGGAGATTCTGGCCTCCATCAGGCGCATCCTTTTAGAAGAGGAAGGACGCGGAACCATGATGCCGAATGACGAGGAAGAATTACTGCTGGACGCCAGCATGCTTGTGCCGGGGCAGGACCTGCCCGCCGCCACTTCCGCCACGGAGCCGCCTTTGCCCGAACCTGAAGCCTATTTCGCGCCGTCTTCCCCGGTGCCGGTTGAGCATTTCACCAGTGAACCGTCGCCCATGGAAAGTGCTGCGCCCCCCGCCGATTATCCGGCGGACAGCATCCCGGTCGAACCCGTCTTTGCTTTTCAACCGCCCCCGGCGGCGGAGACCGCGCCATTTGCGGAACCGCTGACCGAAACCGAACCAACAGAAAAAGAAAAGGAATATTATATGGAAGAACAGGTACAGGGCCCGGATGGGCTGGTCGGTGATCAAGCCGTTTCAGAGATCAGCAATTCCATCGGCGCGCTGGTGCGCAGCGTGAGTTCTGAGCGTTCCGCCAGCGTTGGCCGGGGCGGCATTACGATCGAGGACATTGTCCGCGAGGAGGTGAAGCCGGTGCTGAAGGCCTGGCTGGACACGCATCTGCCGAGCCTGGTGGAGCGTGTGGTGCGGGCCGAGATCAACCGCGTGATGGACCGCGCCCAAGGCTGAATTGCCGCCGATTATTTTAATGAATGACGCGCCTCGAATTTGGGCGCGGAGGTTTTTTTCGTGACGACATTGGACAAGAATTTCGAGCCGGCCTCATCCGAGGCGCGGCTTTATGCCGGTTGGGAAGCTTCGGGGGCGTTTGCCGCGCAGCCGGAGAGCAACGCGCAGCCCTACACCATCATGATCCCGCCGCCGAACGTAACCGGCAGCCTGCATGTGGGCCACGCGCTGACCATGACATTGCAGGATATTCTTGTCCGGTTCCGCCGCATGCAGGGGCGCGATGTGCTCTGGCAGCCGGGCACGGACCATGCCGGCATCGCCACCCAGATGGTGGTGGAGCGGCTGCTGGATAAGGAAGGCGTCTCCCGTAAACAGCTTGGCCGCGAGACCTTCCTCTCCCGCGTGTGGCAGTGGAAGGCGGAATCCGGCGGCACCATCACCCGGCAGTTGCGCCGCCTCGGCGCCTCGCCGGACTGGGCGCGCGAGCGCTTCACCATGGACGAAGGACTTTCCGTCGCGGTGCGCGAGGTGTTCGTGCGGCTGTTCGAGGAAGGGCTGATCTACCAGGACAAGCGGCTGGTGAACTGGGACACCCAGTTGCAGACCGCGATCTCCGACCTTGAGGTGGAGAGCCGCGAGACCAAGGGGAATATGTGGCACATCCGCTACCCGGTTGAGAGCGGCGAGGAGATCATCGTCGCCACCACGCGGCCGGAGACGATGCTGGCTGATACCGCCGTGGCGGTGCACCCGGAGAACGAGAAATACAAACATCTCATCGGCAAGATGGTCACCCTGCCGCTCACGGAACGCAAAATCCCCATCATCGCGGATGAATATGCCGACCCTGAAAAGGGCACGGGTGCGGTGAAGATCACGCCTGCGCATGATTTCAACGATTTCGAGGTGGGCAAGCGCCATAATCTCCCCATGCCCTCGATGCTGGACCGCCAAGGGCGGATCACGTTGGCCGAGCTGGGCGAGATGCCGGAGTTTGTGCGCTCACTTGAAGGGCAGGACCGTTTCGCGGCGCGCAAGCTGATTGTGGCGGAGCTTGAGGCGCGCGAACAACTGGTGGAGGTGAAGGCGCACCAGAACATGGTGCCCTATGGCGACCGCTCAGGCACGGTGATTGAGCCGTATTTGACGACGCAATGGTATTGCAACGCGCATGTGCTGGCCCAGCCCGCCATCAAGGCGGTGGAGGAAGGCCGCACCCAGTTCGTGCCCAAGCAGTGGGAAAACACCTTCTTCGCCTGGATGCGCGACATTCAGCCCTGGTGCATTTCCCGCCAGCTTTGGTGGGGCCACCGGATTCCCGCTTGGTACGACGAAACCGGCAAGGTGTATGTGGCGCGCACTGAGGCTGAGGCCCATGCCAAGGCCGGGTCGGGCGTGGCGCTCACCCAGGATGAGGATGTTCTGGACACCTGGTTCTCCTCCGCGCTCTGGCCGTTCTCCACACTAGGTTGGCCTGAGCAAACGCCGGAACTGGCCAAATACTACCCCACGGACACATTGGTAACGGGCTTTGACATCATCTTCTTCTGGGTGGCCCGGATGATGATGATGGGCCTGCATTTCATGGGCGATGTGCCGTTCCGCACCATCTATATTCACGGGCTGGTGCGTGACGAGAAGGGGCAGAAAATGTCCAAGTCCAAGGGCAACGTCCTGGACCCGCTGACCCTCATCGATAAATTCGGCGCCGATGCGCTGCGTTATTCCGTGGCCGCGGCGGCGGGGCAGGGGCGCGATGTGAAGCTGGGCGAAAAGATCGTCGAGACCAACCGCGCCTTCATCACCAAAATCTGGAACGCCGCGCGCTTCCTGGAAATGAACGGGGTGAAGCCGAACCCGGATTTCAAACCGCAGGATGCAAAGTTGCCGCTGTGCCGCTGGATTCTTGCCCGCGCCAACGAGGCGATTACCGCCGCCACCGCCGGGTTGGATGCTTTCCGCCCCAATGATTACGCCGCCGCCTGCTACCGCTTTGCGTGGGGCGATTTCTGCGACTGGTTCATTGAGCTCGCGAAACCCGGTTTCACCAGCGAGGCTGATGCGCCGGAAATCCGCGACACGGCGGCCTATGTGCTGGGCGTGCTGCTGCGGCTGATGCACCCGCTGATCCCGTACGTGACCGAGGAGCTGTGGGACCATTTCAATTACGGCGAAGCCTACTCGCTCATCTCCGCCCATTGGCCGGAA
Source organism: Rhodospirillales bacterium (assembly GCA_028870815.1). GTDB lineage: Bacteria > Pseudomonadota > Alphaproteobacteria > Acetobacterales > Acetobacteraceae > Acidocella. Next base: position 5,360 of record JAGWOU010000035.1, read on the forward strand.
CCCGCCGCCATCACAGGCGCGGAAGACGCGGCGGAGGAATTGAACTGGCTTGTCGGTCTGGTTTCCGAAATCCGCACCGTGCGGTCGGAAATGAACGTGCCGCCCTCGCAGAAATCCCCAGTGTTTTTGCAGGACGCGAAACCCGAAACTCTCGCCCGCGCGGAACGCTGGTTTGAGGCGATCTCCCGCATGGCCCGCGCTTCGGAAATTGGTCCGCTTGCGGGCCCAGTGCCGAAGAACGCCGCCCAGGCGGTGTTGAACGAGGCTACGATCATTCTGCCGCTGGAAGGGCTCATCGACCTCGAAGCCGAGAAAAAACGCCTCGCCAATACGCTCGCTAAAGCCGAAGGCGAGCTGAAAAAGGTCCAGGCCAAGCTGACCAATGCTGACTTCACATCCCGCGCGCCGGAAGCCATTCTGGAAGAGCATCGTGAGCGTGAGGAGAGTTTCGCCAACGAGGCAAAACGCCTCAGTGCTGCTTTGGGGAGGCTTGCATGATCGTCCGTTCCGTCCGCCCGGAGGATAAATCCCAGTGGCTGCCGCTCTGGCAGGGTTATCTTACCTTTTACGAAGTGGAAAACCTGCCGGAACACGTCACGGAAGCCCTGTGGGCGCGCTTTTTCGATGCGGCCGAGCCTGTGCATTGCCTGGTGGCGGAGGAAAACGGCGCGCTTCTAGGCCTCGTGCATTACATCTTCCATCGCAATACCTGGATGGTGGAGGATGTGTGTTATCTCGAAGACCTGTTCACCGCCGAAGCCGCGCGCGGCAAAGGCGTTGGCCGCGCCTTGATCGAAGCGGTTTATGCGGCCGCCCGCGCGGCGGGAAGCCCCCGCGTTTACTGGATGACGCACGAAACCAACACAACCGCCCAGGCGCTTTACAACAAGATCGCCGAGAAGCCTGGCTTCATCCAATACCGTAAGCAGGTTTAAGATTGCGCTGAAGCCGTCTCGTGGCGCAATCTCGCGGCATGAACAGTTTTTCGATTCTGCTGCTGCTCACTCTCGCGGCCGTCCTTGAAGTCGGAGGAGACGCGCTGGCCCGCACCGCCCTGCATGCCCACGCAATGCCGGTGCGCGTTGGGTTTTTCGGCCTGGCCGCCCTGGTGTTGTTCACTTATGGCGTCACGGTCAATCTGCCGCCCTGGGATTTTGGAAAACTACTTGGTGTTTACGTAACCTTGTTCTTCGTCGTGGCTCAGCTCATCAATCGCTTCGCCTTTGGCATTGCCCCCACCACGCCGGTTCTGGCGGGCGGCGCGCTCATCATCGCCGGCGGGTTGTTGATGACGTTCTGGAAGGCGTGAACCCGCTGCTTATCCCGCTTGCATGCCGTAAGTGGAAAGAACCCGCTCCATCCAGGCCAGAATAGGATCGTTTTCAGGCAGCAATGGGGTCGTTGAGATCAGCGTGCCCCAGCGCAGCGCGCCAAAAACGATATGGTCCGCCCAGTTTGGCGACTCTCCGGCGATAAAGCTCTGGTGGGAGAGCAGCCGCTGAAGCGGCTTCACCGTGGCTTTGAATCGTTCCAGAGCGGCGGGGCGGTCTGCTTCTATCTCTTCCAGGCTGCGCTTGAACATCGCCTCGCGCGTTTGCCGGAAATAGGGCTGGTCCTGCGGCGCCAGGCGGCGATAGACATCAACCACGATAATATGCGCGATGGCCGGGTGAAGCATGGTTTCCGCCCAATCCTTCACGAACATGATCAACGCCCGCGCCGGGGGATCGCCAAACAACGATTCCTCATTGGGGTAGGTCCGTTCCAGATAATCGGCGATGATCTGGCTGTCTGAGACGATATTGGCGCCGTCGCGCAGAACCGGCACCTTCTCCTGGCCCGAGGCGGCAATCGCCGCCTTATCGGTAAAATGCCAGGGTATGGTTTCATAGTTCAGGTTCTTATGCGCCAGGGCCAGCTTCACGCGCCAGCAATACGGGCTGAAGCGTGTGCCGTCTGCTGCCGTCAGGTCGTAGAGCTGCCGGTTCACCGCGCGGTCTGCCCGAAGAGAATTTTCTTCGCATCCTCAGAAACAGTGGGCGTGCCGTTTACTTCCTTGGCCTTGGCATAGGCGCGCTGCACGGCGGGGCGGGCGGCCATGCGCTCGAACCAGGCTTTCAGATTCGGGAAATCCTCAAGCTTTTGCTGCTGGCGCTCGTAAGGTACCACCCAAGGGTAGCTCGCCATATCCGCGATGGAATACGCGCCCGCGATATACTCCTTGCCCTCAAGCTGCTTGTTCAGCACGCCATAGAGGCGGTTGGTTTCTTTCACGTAGCGTTCCATCGCGTAAGGAATACGTTCGGGCGCATATTGTACGAAATGATGGTTCTGCCCGGCCATCGGCCCCAGACCGCCCATCTGCCAATAAAGCCATTGCAGAACATTGAAGCGCGGACGCGGTTCTTTCGGAAGAAACTTACCGGTCTTGTCCGCCAGATATTCAAGAATCGCGCCGCTCTCGAAAATGCCCAGCGGTTCGCCGCCATCTGCCGGCGCCATGTCGCGAATGGCGGGGATGCGGTTGTTCGGCGCGATTTTCAGGAAATCCGGATTGAACTGCTCGCCCTTGGAAATGTTGACCGGGAAGATTTTGTAATCCAGCCCTGCTTCCTCAAGGAAAATAGTGACTTTATGTCCGTTCGGCGTAGTCCAGTAATAAAGCTCGATCATATCCGCTTGTCCTTCAGCCTAGTGCTTTCGACGCCATTTCGTAAGTGTTGCGGCTCAGTTGCTCACGCGCCAGCACGCGTTCAAGCTCGGCTTTCATTAATTCTTGCCGCGCCGGGCCAAACCGGCGCCAGGTTCCAAGCGCCGTTACCAGCCGTGCCGCCACCTGCGGGTTGGAGCCATCCAGTTGCAGCACGAAATCGGCCAGCAGCTTGTAGCCGGCGCCTGAGGGATCGTGAAATTTCGAGGGATTTGCCGTAAACGCGCCGACAAGCGCACGCACGCGGTTGGGGTTACGCAAATCCATGTCCGGGTGCGCGGCAAGGCCCTGCACAATGGCGAGCGTATCAGGTGCGTTGCTGCGCGCCTGCACCGAAAACCATTTGTCCAGCGCCAGCTTCGTATCGGCCCATTCGCCATAATAGGCTTTCAGGGCGTCCTCTCGCGCTTTGCCGGGTTCGTCCACCAGATTGGTCAGCGCGGCGAGCTTCTCGGTCATGTTGCCGGCAGCGGCGAATTGCCGGGCGGCCAGGTTCGTGTTTCCGGCGGCGCATAAATAGCCCAGAGCCGCGTTGCGCAGCGCCCTGGCGCCCATGGCGGGGCCGGAAACATCGTCCGGCGCCGCATTGCCAAAAGCCTCATAAACGGCCTGGAATTCCGTCTGCAAGGCTTGGCCCAGCGCCCGCCGCGCCGCCTGGCGCACGGCGTGGATGGCTTCAGGGTCCGCAATCTTCATCTCATCCGCCAGCAGCGATTCCATGGGCAGAATCAGCGCCTCGGCGGCGAAGGCGGGGTCTTGCGCGGCCTCGCGCAGCGTCGCGGCGATGGCGTCTTTCAAACCCGCATCCAGGGTAAATGGCTTGCCCGCTTGGTGGGCCTCCACGTTTTCCAGCAGCACGGCGGTGGCGTATTGCTGCAACGCGTCCCAGCGGTTGAACAAATCGGTGTCATGCGCCGCCAGAAAAGCCAGGCGCTCCCGGCTTTGGCCTTTCAGCTTTATGGGCGCGGAGAAATGCCGGAACAGGGAAACCGCTTCGGGCTTTTGCGCCAGCTTGAAGGTGAAGCTCTGCTCGGCCTCGCGCAGCAGCAGCACCTCCTGGTGCAAATCTTTCCCCGCCTTATCCAGTAGCCCCATCGCCACCGGAATCAGCATCGGCCGTTTTTCAGTCTGCCCCGGTGTTGGTGCCAGGCTCTGCCGCAGCGTGAGGGTGAAGTTTTCGCCGTCCCAGGCTTCATCAAAACTTACTTCCGGTGTGCCCGCCTGTTCGTACCAGAGCATGAGCTGTTTCAGGTCGGCATCCGAGACGGATTGCATGGCCGCCCAGAAATCCTCCACCGTGGCGGCGGAATTGTCGTTCTTGGCGATATACGCGTCCATGCCGCGCCGGAAGGCTTCGCGCCCGATAATGGTGCGGTACATGCGCACCACCTCCGCCCCCTTTTCGTAAATCGTGGTGGTGTAGAAATTGTTGATCTCGATATAGCTTGCCGGGCGCACCGGATGGGCGAGCGGCCCGGCATCGTCCCGGAACTGCGTGGCGCGCAGCAGCCGCACATCGGCGATGCGTTTCACCGCCGCCGAGAACTGGTCCGCCATATATTCCTGGTCGCGGAAAACGGTCAGCCCCTCCTTCAAGGAAAGCTGAAACCAGTCCCGGCAGGTCACGCGGTCGCCGGTCCAGTTGTGGAAATATTCATGCGCGATCACGCGTTCCACATTCTGGAAATCCGTGTCCGTGGCGGTTTGGGAATCCGCCAGCACATAGGCGGTGTTGAAGATGTTGAGGCCCTTATTCTCCATCGCCCCGGCGTTGAAGTCCGACACGGCGGCGATGTTGAAAATATCGAGGTCATATCCGAGGCCGAACACATCCTCGTCCCATTTCATCGAGCGTTTCAGCGCTTCCATGGCGTGGCCGCAGCGTGTCTCATCCCCGCGCTCCACCCAGATGCCGAGATCCACCCGGCGGCCCGAATTTGTGGTGAATTCATCCTTCAGCGAAACCAGATCCGCGGCCACCAACGCGAAAAGATAGGAGGGCTTGGGGTGCGGGTCTTCCCATTCGGCGAAGGCCTTGCCGTTCTCAACGCCCGAAGCCAGCTTGTTGCCGTTGGAGAGCAGGATGGGGAATTCTTTCGCATCGGCGCGCATCCGCACATGGTAACGCGCCATCACGTCCGGCCGGTCGGGGAAGAAGGTGATCTTGCGGAACCCCTCGGGTTCGCATTGGGTGAAGAAGCCCGAGCCGGAGGTATAAAGGCC
>JAGWOU010000453.1 GCA_028870815.1 Rhodospirillales bacterium
GTGCCGAGGTAGCGGTCCGCGCCCAGCAGCGCCAGCGCCACACCCAGAACCGGGAATGCGGTAAGGCCGATGATGTTGGTGGAAAGCGTGGTCCAGCTGAACACCGGCATGCGGAACCAGGTCATGCCCGGCGCGCGCATGTCCACGATCGTCACGATCATGTTGATCGCATTGAGCGTGGTACCGACAGAGGAGATCTGAATGGCCCACATCCAGTAATCTACGCCAACACCTGGCGAGTAGGGCAGTTCGGTCAGCGGGATCAGCCCCACCCAGCCGGCCTGCGAGAAATCGCCCACGAACAGCGAGATCATCACCAGCACCGCCGCGGCGGTGGTCAGCCACAGGCTCACCGCGTTCATGTACGGGAAGGCCATGTCGCGCGCGCCGATTTGCAGGGGCACCACGATGTTCTGAAACCCGGTAAGAATCGGCGTGGCCGCGAACAGGATCATGATGGTTCCATGCGCGGAATACACCTGATCGAAATGGAACGGCGGCAGGAAGCCGTGCTTGGCACCTATATACCCGGCGGCGTGAGGGCCATTGGCCAGCACCTGCTGGGTACGAATGAGCAAGCCGTCCGCGAAGCCGCGGAACAGCATGACCAGGCCGACGATGATGTACATCACGCCGATCTTTTTATGATCGACCGTGGTCAGCCACTCGCGCCACAGATAGCCGACTTTTTTGTAGTAGAGCACCGCCCCTACGATGACGAGGCCGATGAGCGCGGCGACCGCGAAGGTCACCTGCAAGATCGGGTTGGTGTAAGGGATTTGGTCTAGCGTGAGGCGGCCAAGGAGCAGCGACCAGGGACCGGGAACTTGTAATTGCATGATCTACCTTCCTTCGCTCTATTTCTCGTTAGAGCCGATGCTCTTGGTCAACGCGGAGGAAACGGGATAGACCACGCCTGCCTGCGCGGCGGCCACCACCTTGTTGAAGAGCTGAGGATCGGGATTGGAGAAATACGAAACCTTGGCGCCGATATTGGCATACGGCTGCGCCACCTTCTGGAAGGCCGCGTAGCTCAACTGATTCGGGCTGCTGGCGGCCTTCTGAACCCAGGCATTGAAATCGTCCTGCGAGACGATATGCGTGGCGAACTGCATCCAGGAGAATCCCGCGCCGGAGAAATCCGCCGCGAAGCCGGTATATTCACCAAGGTCGGGCGCATCGAACGTGTCCAGCGTGCGCATGCCCGGCATCACCGCGATCATTGGCGCGAGCTGGGGGATATAAATATCGTTGGAGACGGAGGTAGAGGTCAAGCGCATTTTCACGATGCTGCCCTTTGGCACCTCAAGCTCGTCGATGGTGGCGATGTGCTGGTCTGGGTAGACGAAAACCCACTGCCAGTCGGTGTTGATGACATCCACGTTCAGCACGCTTTGCGGGTCTGTGCTTGCCTGCTTCTGTAACAAGCCGGGCTTATAGGGCTCGATGGCGTAGATGGTTTTGACCGAGTAAAGGCCGAGCCCGGCGACGATGACGAACGGCACGCCCCAAACGAGCAATTCCAGCACCGTATTATGCGACCAGTCGGGGTCGTAGGCGGCATTGGCGTTGGCGCGGTATCGCCAGCCGAAAATCGCGATGGCCAGCAGTACCGGCAGAATGATCAGCAGCATCACGACTGTATCGACAATCGTGGCGTGCCATTCCTGGGTGGCGATCGCGTTGATGGGGTGGAAAAGCCGGTAGTCTCCGCTTGAACAGGCGCCTAGCGCCAGCACCGGTAGCAGAGTGAGATAAGATTTCAGTCTCAAGGCTGCCTCGCGTCAAAATGGCCAGCACCAGGGCGCGGCGGAACCGGCCCTGGTACCATATCTCAC
>JAGWOU010000454.1 GCA_028870815.1 Rhodospirillales bacterium
GCGATACCGGCACGGGCATTGAGAAAGAAATGCTGGGTCGGATTTTCGACCCCTTCTTCACCACCAAGCCCATCGGTCAGGGCACCGGGTTGGGGCTTTCAATGGTGCATGGATTCGTGCGCCAGTCCGGTGGCCATGTGGAGGTGCGCTCCACGCCCGGGTCCGGCGCGGTATTTTTCCTCTATCTGCCTCTGCGCGGCGGCGCGGCGGAAACTTTGCCCGCACAACCGGAGGCGTTGACGCAGGAATGCTGCGCCGACGGCGCCAGGGTGCTGGTGATCGACGATGAGGCCGTGGTGCGCATGCCGATCATGGAGGCGCTATGCGATGCGGGCTATAACGCGCAGGAAGCGGCGGACGGGCCAAGCGGGCTCAAACTGCTTGAAGCCACCGCCAATATCCAGCTTCTGGTAACGGATGTCGGTCTGCCCGGCGGTTTGAATGGCAGGCAGGTGGCCGACGCGGCGCGCCAGAAATGCCCAGGCCTGAAGGTACTGTTCATCACCGGCTATGCCGAGCAGGCGGTCGTGGCGCCGGAGGCGCTGGAAAGCGGCATGGCGGTCATCGGCAAGCCTTTCTCCATGGCCGATCTTGTCCACAAGATCACCGAGATGCTGCGCGGTTGAACCTTATTCTTCTTCCGCCAGCCGGTTTTGCGCCTGGCTGACGAAACTTCCCGGCGGCACGGACCGCGTGAGCCAGACATTACCGCCGATCACCGAACCTTTTCCGACTGTCACCCGGCCCAGAATCGTGGCGCCCGCGTAAATCACCACGTTATCCTCGATGATCGGGTGGCGTGGCTCGCCCTTCACCAGCGCGCCGGTTTCGTCCTCGGCAAAACGCTTCGCGCCGAGCGTGACATGCTGGTAAAGCCGCACGTTCTCACCGATGATCGCGGTTTGGCCGATCACCACGCCCACGCCATGGTCGATGAAGAAATGTGGGCCAATCTCGGCGTCGGGGTGGATGTCGATGGCGGTTTCCGTTTGCGAGATGCTGGCCAGCATGCGCGGCACCAGCGGCGCGCCTAACTTCGTGAGCGCATGGGCGATGCGGTAATGGATAACAGCTCGCATGCCGGGGTAGCATAGCAGCACTTCCGCAAGCGAAGTCGCCGCCGGATCGCCGCGATAAGCGGCTTTCAGATCGTTCACCAGCGCGGTGCGGATGGCGGGCAATTGCGCGGCGAAATCCCGCACGATGTCGCAGGCGGCGCAATCGGCCTCCTCGAAACGTGCCCGGTTTTCCGGCTCCAGCAGAAGCAGCCCCCGGCGCACCTGCTCGGTCAACGCGCCCAGGGTGCGGCTGAGCGTATGACCGACATAATAGTCGATTGTCTCGTCGGTTAGGTTCGAGCAGCCATAATGGCTGGGAAACAGCGCCGCGAGCAGCCCGTCGCGGATTTGCGTCAGCGTCGCGCGGCAGGGCAGTTCGCGCACATGGCCCTGGTGGCGGATTTTATGCGTCACCTCGCGGGAATGGCGCAGCCCGGCCACGATGGCGGCCAGATTGGAGCCGCTGGTTTGCGCGCTGGGTGAAAATTCAGGGGTCAGATCGTCGATGCCCATGGGACTTAACCAGTGTGACAGATGTTTGCAGGCAGGCTAGAGCAAGCGCGCCACCGCTGTAAACTATCCGCTGCGGAGGGTAATTCCGGTAAATGGCGAGAATGGCCTCCGCCGGGAAGGGGTGATGGAAAAATTTGGTGCGGCTGTTCGGTCGTGTAGGAAAACAGTCTAGAATTTTTCTTCTTGAAGCCTTTGTGCTAAAAAATTATCTCTTTGCTTGGTTCGTATCGCCGGTAAAGAGAAATTTTTTGCGTGGGCG
>JAGWOU010000455.1 GCA_028870815.1 Rhodospirillales bacterium
GATTGTGGGCCGCAATGCCTTCGCGCATGAATCGGGCATTCATCAGGACGGCATGCTGAAGAACGCCGCGACCTATGAGATTATGACGCCGGAATCGGTGGGTTGGCAGAAGACCTCTCTGGTGATGGGCAAACATTCCGGCCGCGCGGCCTTCCGCGACAAGCTGAATGCGCTGGGTTACGGTGAGATTGGCGATAACGCGCTGAACGACGCGTTCAGCCGCTTCAAGATTTTGGCTGACCGCAAGAAGGTGGTTTACGACGAGGATATCGTCGCGCTGGTGGATGACGAGGTGGTGCGCAGCCATGAAGCGATTAAATTCGTCTCGCTGGAAGTTTGGGCAGGCTCGAAGGACAAGCCCCGCGCCGCACTGGAGTTGGAGGTGGACGGCGTGCTGAAATCCGCCGATGAGCGCGGGGATGGGCCAGTGGATGCCGCCTTCAACGCCATCTGCGCCATTTTCCCGCACAAGGCGGAGTTGCAGCTGTTTTCCGTGGGCGCGGTGACCGAGGGCACGGACGCCCAGGCCCGTTGCACCGTGCGTCTGGCCGAGGATGGCAAGAGCGTGGACGGGCAGGGGGCGGATACGGATACGATCGTGGCCGCAGTGCGTGCCTATATTCATGCGCTGAACAAGCTGGTGACCAAACGCACCCGCCACGCGCCGGAAGCGATGAGCGCATAGGCTGGCGCCTGTGCTGGACCGGATGCTGGGCCGGGTAGGTCTGGAAAGGTCGCGCCGTGCCCTTATTGGGCGCGGCCAGCCAGCACTTGCGTGAGCGTATAGCTCTCCGACGCGGTTATGAGGTTGCGGATCGTATCTTCAGCCTCGTGCTGTTCAGCAGCCGTCAAATCCGCCCAGTGATCCCGCCAGGGAAAATTATCAAGCTCCGCGATCGGTAATCTACCGCCACCGCCATAAAAAAATGTCCCATCGCTGATGCCAATTTTAGGAGCTTGTTTTTTTTGGGGCATTGAGAGAGGAGCTTGATCGAGCACCCGGAATGTCCGGCCATCTATGACCGACAGTTCCAAATATGCGTGCGCAACAGGTGTAATATTCGTTACCCATACCCTTTGCTTGCTGATACCCACGGCCCTTAAAATGTCTGGATACTGCTCACCGGTCGGAGGTGGATCAGAAATACTGATGAACAAGAACAGGTCGGGCAAGCTGGTTACATGCACATGTTGCTTTATTTTATTGCCGATGTTGAATGGCTCGAAGAAGGACCAACCATTTAAATCCTTCCATAACGCGGCGTCTGGCGAGGCTTCTGAAACTTGGTAAGCCGGGCTGAGTACCTTCACGGCCGTATCATAGGCAAGTTGGTTCAAATGCCAGCTGGAATCGTCTATAATGTCCAAATTATTCTGAAATACGGTTATGCCTGTTGTGGCAACGCGAAAGTTTTTGGTGATCGCGGGGACGATCACGATCGACTTTGCAGGTGGTAAGACGAAGGGCGTTGATGTGCTACAGCCCGCCAGGGCGGCCAACATCAGACAACCCGCTATGATTTTTCGCATGAAGCCACCCTATTGATTTTCCTCCAGAATACCACTTCCCGCCCTCAACTTGCAAACTGAGCGTGTTCAGGCGGGGCAAGGCCCCCGCCCTGGCGCCGGCCTTGAAAACGCCCCAATTCCGCTCTTGTGCCCGGGCGTTTCAATGAATAGATAGGGGTCATCTCAAAGGGGTGGTCCCGGTGCTTCGGGCCGCGGCTGCCCGCTGCAAAGGAGCATATAATGAGTAAAGTCATCGGTATTGATCTCGGCACCACCAATTCCTGCGTTGCGGTGCTGGAGGGCAAGGATGTCCGCGT
>JAGWOU010000456.1 GCA_028870815.1 Rhodospirillales bacterium
AAGCCGTGTCGACAGGGTGCTTTGTCAGCACCCTAAAAAGGATTTCACCCAAGAACATCCTAAGAGAAAATTATGAGGCAGGACCAGCTTGTGCCGATGTCCGGTTTGCGCCATCGAACGCCAGAGAGCTGCCAGTCAGCTATCGGCCCGTCGTTGCCGAAAGCAGAATGCTTTGACGCGATTTTGATCATCGGGAGGTGGACAGGCGGAAAGTCACGGTCGTACGTGTTTCGAGATCAATTTGTATAATCGTTCCAACGGCGCCGCCGAAGGCGGGGGGCATCGGCATCGATGGGGTTTAGAGGCAGAGTTTTGCCGGATTTTTCATGACGGGTTGTAGTACGGGAGAGTGTCTTCCGGCGCCTGTCATGGAGAATTGCCATGGAGAGCAATGCGTCTGCCGCGGTTGCGGCTGTGGGGTCCAATGCCGGCCGCGCCGGATCCGCTGGGTTCAAGGTCGATGTCAGCCGCGGGGAGCGGCTGGGCCGGGTGTCGTCGGAATGGTTTTCGCGTCCCGACGATGAGCGGTTTCTGTCGCTGCCGGAATTGTACAGCGCGGTGCGTGGCCGAGCCGAGCGGGCCGAGGCCAGGACGGTGGAAAGCCGAGCGATCCGGGTTGAGGCCCGGCGCGACGATGGCGAACGCCTGGCACTGATCGTTCCGGGGCAGGAGCGGCCGGTGGCGCCAACCCACTGGAGCTTCGGCCAGCTCTGCGGGCTGGTCGGCGCCCCGGCCGGGTATCTGCGCGATCTGCCCGCACCCTTGGCCGGAATCAATCTGCAGCACGGGTTGCTCAACCACCGCGCCGAACTGGTCAAGACCTTGGAAACCGATGACGGGCGCGTGGAACTGCGCGCCGTCACCGGCCCGGATTATGGGCGGATATGGGACCATGAGCTGGTCTCGGCGGTGATGCGTATCGCCGGGAACGGCACCGGTGACACGAATTGGAAGGTGCCGGGCGTGCTGGATTGGTCGACCATGACCCATAACCCGTATGTGGATGTGACGAAGGAGACCACCACGCTCTATGCCAGCGACAGGGATGTGTTCTTGTTTTTGGTCGATGACACCCACCCGATCGAGGCGGGACGCCTGCCCAATGGTGAGCCTGATCTGTATTTCCGGGGCTTCTATTGCTGGAACAGCGAGGTCGGCTCGAAGACTTTGGGCATTGCCTCCTTCTATCTGCGGGCCGTGTGCGCCAACAGATGCCTCTGGGGCACAGAAAATTTCCAACAGATCAGCATCCGCCACAGCAAGTTCGCCACCCAGCGTTTTGCCCATGAAGCTGCCCCGGCGCTGCGGCGCTTTGCCAATTCCTCGCCGGCGCCGTTCGTGGGGGGAATCAAAGCGGCGCGGGAACAGATCGTCGCGCGTGCTGACGACGAGCGTGAGGGCTTTCTACGCAAGCGCGGCTTCAGCAAAGGCGAGACAACCAAGATCATCGCCACCGTGCTGGAGGAGGAAGGCCATCCACCCGAATCCGTGTTCGACTTCGTGCAGGGCATCACCGCTTTGGCGCGTCCGCGTCCGCATCAGGATGCCAGGCTGGAGCTGGAGGGCAAAGCCAAGCTGCTGCTCGACCGGGTGGGGTGAGCGGCGCTTGGTCGTTTGAGGGTTGAGATAGGGACGTGCGCAAGCCGTGGGCCGGGTTTTCGGTCCACGGCTTTTTTCGTGGGGCTGGGCAGTAAAGGCAGAGGGCGGCTGGGCGCTTGGTGATGGGTGATAGGCGCGGAGAGTGGCTCCGGGCCGCCCGTCTTGGAGTTTGTCCCATGGGTAAAACTATTCAGAAAATCACGCTGAGCGCCTCGCGCGACATCCC
>JAGWOU010000457.1 GCA_028870815.1 Rhodospirillales bacterium
TATATGTATTTCTTCGCAACCGCCGTTACGGGCCTTGCCGCCGCCATATGCTTCGCCGCATTCTCATGGGGGGTGAAGAGGCATTTCCGCTCCACCGGCGCGATGCCGATGGGCATGAAAGTGACGAGTCTGCTCAGCCTGGGCTTCTTCGCCTTGTTCCTGCTGCACATCGGCCATGGGGCCTCCGCGTTCTGGCCCGTGGCATTGGGGCTGTTCATTGCCTCGCTCGCGGTGTTCGCCGCCGCCGTTTCCGCCAGCCGCCATACCCCGCCGACCCTGGCCTTCGACACCGATGCCCCGAACTTTCTGCTGCAACATGGCCCGTACCGCTATGTGCGTCACCCGTTTTATCTGGCCTATGTGCTGTTTTGGCTGGGTACGGCCGTGGCGACTCAGGCATGGTTTGGCTGGGCTGCTCCGTTGGTGATGACCGCGCTTTATATTCAGGCGGCCTCGCGCGAGGAGCGGAAATTCGCCACCTCGGAACTGGCGGGCGCGTATAAGGCCTATTGCGGCCGGGCCGGTATGTTCTGGCCCCGTCCGCTGGCGCTGCTGGCCGGTTAGCCGGATGGGGCGTAACAGCCCCGGCGCCATTCCGGCCATAAATGCAAAAAGCCCGGCAAAATGCCGGGCTGCCTGCCGTCTTTTGATTAAGGCGAAGTTTAACCCTGGCGCGCTTTCATGCGCGGGTTCTTCTTGTTGATCACGTAGACCCGGCCATGGCGGCGGACAACGCGGCAGTTCTTGTCGCGAAGCTTCGCGGACTTAAGGGAATTGCGGATCTTCATCAGAGGTCTCGGCTAGAATGGAACAATTGGTGGCGGGGTATGCCGCCGCTTCCGGCAGATGTCAACCTGCTAGGGTGAAACACGGCGCAGGTCCGTGAAAAACGTGGAATTAAGCATATTTGACCGGGAAATCCGGCGGTAAGCCCAGCTTTCATCAAACGGTCATTCGCTTTCCAACTCGTGGCCTTGTTCATACCCGATCCAAGGTGGTTTGTGCCTCCGAGTCGCAGGAGCTTACGCGCAATGAAGATCAGTTTCGTTGTCCCGGCCTATAACGAGCAGGCGCTGCTTGCCCGTTCGCTGACCGCGATCCGTGATGAGATAAGACGAACCGGGCTGAAGCTGGGTGAGGAAGCCGAGATCATCGTGGTGAATAATGCCAGCACGGACGGCACGCGCGAGGTGGCGCTGACGGTGGAGGGCGTGCAGGTGGTGGATGAGCCGCGAAAAGGGCTGGTGCAGGCGCGTTGGACCGGGTTTGAAAACTCCACCGGGGCGCTGATTGCCAATATCGACGCCGATACCGTGATCCCAAAAGGCTGGCTGGCCGAGGTGCTGCACCAATTCGGCCGGTCCGAGGCCTTGGTGGGGCTCTCTGGGCCTTATATTTATTACGGTGTGCCGCGGAAGGTGAATGTGGTTGTCGCCTGCTATTACCGGCTGGCCTGGCTGGCCTATATGTTCAACCAGTATGTGCTGAATGTGGGCGCGATGCTCCAGGGCGGGAATTTCGTGGTGAAGCGCTCGGCCATGCTGAAGCTCGGCAACCCGGATCTGCGTTTTTCCTTCTATGGCGAGGATACGGACATGGCGAACCGGCTTTCGAAGGTGGGTACGGTGAAGTTCACCTTCCGGCTGCCGGCGCAATCCTCTGGCCGGCGGTTGGTAGGCGAGGGCGTGTTCACCATCGGGCTGCGCTACACGATGAATTTTATCTGGGCGACGTTCCGCAAAAAGCCTTTCACCGAGGATTGGCAGGACATTCGCGAGGCTTGAATGGCAGGGTTTTACCGGACCCGGATCA
>JAGWOU010000458.1 GCA_028870815.1 Rhodospirillales bacterium
GTCCCGCAACCAAGTTTCTAAATAAAATCAAAGAGATAAGACGCCACGCAAGGCGTCGAATAGGCCGAAGCGGCCTAGCACATGTTTAACACATGGTCACCCTCCGGTAAAAACCTGACAAGCTACGCGGTTGTAAAACCTTTACTGAGTGCAACCGCCGCTGATCGCCGGGCGCCTTGATCGAGATTTTGCCCGTGTCCGCGGCCCCGTTGGGGAGCGTGCGATGGACGACCATCACGCCTTGTTGGGTGGTAAGCTTCAGCTTTACCGGCGCGGCAATAGCCGCTTCTGGCAGTGCTCGGCCTCGGTGGGCGGCAAGCAGTGGCGGGCCACCACCAAACAGGAAAAACTCACCATTGCTCAGAAGGTAGCTGAGGACTGGTATCTGACGCTGCAAGGCAAGCAGGCGGCCGGCACGCTGGTGACGGAAAAGACCGTCGCCGACGCGGCGGAGAAATTCACCCGCGAATATGAGGTGATCACCGAGGGCGAGCGCTCGCCTAAATGGGTGCAAGGGCATCAGATCCGGCTGCGCCTGCATCTGTTGCCCTTCTTCGGGAAAATGGGGCTGTCGGAGGTCACGCCAGGGGCCGTGCAGGATTACCGGGTGCATCGGATCGAGACGGCGACGAAGGCGGGCGCGAAGATGCCGGCGCGCAGCACCTTGCATGATGAGGTGGTGACGCTGCGCCTGGTGCTGAAGGCGGCGATCCGCCATGGCTGGCTGACCTATCTGCCGGATCTGTCGCCGCCTTATAAGACGCAGGGCAAGATCGTGCACCGGCCCTGGTTCAGTCCCGAGGAATATAAGCAGCTTTACACGGCGTCGCGGGAGTGGGCGCGCAATCCGCCGCAGCCACAGTATCGGTGGAATGCCGAGCAGATGCACGACTACATCCTGTTCATGGGCAATACCGGGCTCAGACCCGATGAGGCGGGCAATCTGGAGCATCGGGATGTGGCGGTCGTGACGGATCATGCCACCGGGCAGAGGATCCTGGAGATCGAGGTGCGGGGCAAGCGCGGCGTGGGGTTCTGCAAGAGCACGCCGGGGGCGGTGCGGCCTTATGAGCGGCTGCTGAACCGGCCAAAGCCGACGCGGGGGCTGCAGAAGCGAAACCGGAGCAAGAAACACCCGAATGAGCCGTTACCAGTGGAATTGCCGGAGCCGACGGACAAGGTGTTCCCGCAAGGCGGGCAGTTGAAGCTATTCAACCGGATTTTGGACAAAGCCAAGTTGAAGGCTGATCGGGATGGCAAGCCGCGTACGGCTTACAGTTTGCGGCACACCTATATCTGCCTGCGGCTGATGGAAGGTGCAGACATCTACCAGATCGCCAAGAACTGCCGGACCTCGGTTGAGATGATCGAGAAGCATTATGCCGCCCATATCAAGAACACGCTGGATGCCGCCGCCATCAACGTGATGCGGCCGAAGGCGGCCAGGCAGGCCGAGAAGCAGGCAAAGGCCGTGACGAATGGCCATGGGAAGGGGCATGGCGCTCAGCAAGCTGATAACAGCGGCAAGGCCAGGCGGGCGGAGAAGGCCGTGCCTGAGCGGCGCGCAGAGGCCAGGGAGGCCGGGCTGCGGGTCACGGAGGCGGATCTGGAGCCGGGGGCGCTGACAGAGGAAAATAACCTGTAGCGCAAGCTATGCCGGTTGGGGACGGGTGACGGCCCGGCCAGACAGCGAGCCGCTCGGCGGATCGCCAAAAGCGCACCCCTCGCGGGTGCGCAATAAGGGGCTCGGCCCCGCTGAATAGATTTGCTTGTTGATTTGCTTGTTGATTGCCATTGAGAATTGACCCT
>JAGWOU010000459.1 GCA_028870815.1 Rhodospirillales bacterium
AAAATCCGGCGCGCGGCGGGCGGCGCTGGCGGCACTGCGCGGCGCGGAAGTCGCGGGGCTGCGCGCTACGCATATATTCTACGAGGCACCGCACCGGCTTGGCGAATTTCTGTATGACGCCGAATCGGTATTCGGCCCGCGCCCGGCGGCGGTGTGTCGGGAATTGACCAAGCATTTCGAGGAGGGGCGGCGCGGTGGCCTGGACACGCTGGCAGCGCATTACGCGACGGAGGCGGCGCGCGGAGAGATCGTGGTTGTGATCGGCCCGGCAGAGGATGGCGAGGCCGGAGCCGAGTCGCTTGATTCGTCGCTGCAAATCGCGCTGGCAAGCATGAGCGTGAAAGATGCCGCCGCCGCCGTGGCGGCCGCGACCGGGCTGCCCAAAAAGCAGGTTTATAAACGCGCCCTGGAGCTGGCCGATCAGGGATAAAGACGGCTGGTTTCCCAGTTTTCGTTATTGATCTTGTAAATCAGCCGGTCGTGCAGGCGGTAATCCACCCCCTGCCAGAACTCGAAATAATCCGGCTTCAGCCGCCAGCCGGACCAGAATTCAGGCCGGGGCACCGGCTGGCCGGCGAAGCGGGTTTCGACCTCGCGCAGGCGGTCCTCGAAGATTGAGCGCGAAGCTAAAGGGCGGGACTGTTCGGACGCCCAGGCGCCGAGTTGCGAAATGCGCGGCCGCGTCGCGAAATATGCGTCGGCTAAGGCCGGCTCTACCGGTGAGACCCTGCCTTCGATGCGGATCTGCCGTTGCAGGCTTTTCCAGTGGAACAGCAATGCTACGTTGGGGTTGGCGGCCATCTCCTGCGCCTTGCGCGAACCTCGATTGCTGTAAAACACGAAGCCCCGCTCGTCCCAGCCTTTCAGCAGTAAAGTGCGCGCGGCGGGGCGGCCATCCGCGCTCACGGTCGCCACCGTCATGGCGTTGGGGTCATTGGGCTCGGTGCGCCCGGCTTCCTCGAACCAAGCGCCAAATTGCCGGAAAGGGTCTTCGCTCATCTGCTCTGCGTCTCCGTGAATAGCTGCGAGCCTTGATTGGTCCCCATACTCTATGCCACCACCCATTTCCCAGGACGATAGCAGCACGGAGTATATCCCCTATGCCCGAGACAGAGACCGAGACCGCTTTGCCCCAGGGCAATTTGATGCAGGGCAAACGTGGCGTCATCATGGGCGTGGCGAATAACCGTTCCATCGCCTGGGCCATTGCCCGCGCGGTTGCGGCGCAAGGCGGCGAGTTGGCCTTCACCTATCTGGGCGAGGCGCTGGAAAAGCGGGTGCGTCCGCTGGCGGCCTCCATTGGCTCGGATTTCGTGCTGCCTTGCGATGTGGGCGACGACGCCGCGATTGACGAGACGTTCGAGGCTGTCAAACAAAGATGGGGCAAGATCGATTTTCTGGTGCATGCCATCGGCTTCGCTGACAAAAATTTTCTGCGCGGACGCTTTGTTGATACGCCTCGCGCCGTATTCCAGCAGGCACTGGATATTTCCGCTTATTCCTTTGCGGCGGTATCTCAACGCGCCGCGGCGCTGATGACGGATGGCGGCTCACTGCTGACGCTGACCTATCTGGGGGCTGAACGCTGGGTGCCGCACTATAACGTGATGGGCGTAGCCAAGGCGGCGCTGGAAGCCAGCGTGCGCTATATGGCGGCGGATTTGGGGGTAGATAAGATCCGCGTGAATGGACTTTCGGCCGGGCCCATCAAGACCTTGGCAGCCAGCGGTATTGGCGATTTCAGCTATATTCTGAAATGGAACCGCTACAACGCGCCATTGGGGCGGAATGTGGAACTGGACGAGGTT
>JAGWOU010000036.1 GCA_028870815.1 Rhodospirillales bacterium
TCCGGCGCGCCGATGAGATTCCTTGTGGCGGGGGTAAGCGGGCAATGCAGGGTGAGAATATCCGACCGGCGCAGCACTTCATCGAACGGCACATAACCCTCGCGCGCCGCTTTATCGCCTTTGCGTCCGGCGAAAATAACCTCCATGCCGAAGGCCTGGCCCAGCTTTGCAACCGCCGAGCCAAGCGCCCCACCGCCAAACACGCCCAACGTGGCCCCGGCGAGGTCCCTGACCGGAAAGTCGAAATAGCAGAACTGCCCGGCTTCCTGCCAACGCCCCTCCGCAACCGAGGCGCGATAGGCCAGCAGATTACGGCGCAGGGCCAGAATGAGGGCGAATGTGTGCTCAGGCACCGTGTTCACCGCGTAGCCCCGGATGTTGCACACTGCCACATCCCGCACCCGGCAGGCGGCAAGATCCACAACATCTGTTCCCGTGGCGGCAACAGCGATCAGGCGCAGCTTCGGCGCCGCCGCGATGGCAGCCTCGCGCAAGGCGGTTTTGTTGGTGATGACAATATCCGCATCCACGATGCGCGCTTCAAGCAGAGCGGCAGGTGTCGCGTCGTAGCAGACCAGTTCATGAGGAACCGCGAGGGGCCGCAATGCGACTGTGGGTCCCAGCGTGCCGCGGTCCAAAAACACCACCCGCAGCGGCGCCGCCTGTTTTGAATCCCCCACCTTTGCTCCCCATCTGCCAGCCATCCGCGATTGCGGCGCGCAATATGGCGGCGACTATAGTCAGAATACGCCAGCGCGCAAAACCAGCCGGGTTCGCCCCCGCGGCGCGGCTAGGTTTGGATGAGTTGACGTTTCATCCGGCTGACCGGATCATCGGGGATGAAAATCTCCGCATCGCAAAGCCCGGCATTCACCGGCAATTGACAGGCCAGCCGGTCATTATCTCCTGGCTGCGTAAGTGTTTTCAAGAGTCGCAGCTCCGACCGGGAAGGCGGCGCCAATGCGCCAGCCCGCCCAATTGTTACACGGCACGTGCCACAGGATTGGCGGCTGCCGCAAACGCCATACATCAGCCCGGCGTCACGCAATGCCAGCATCAGGCTGGCACCTTCCTGCAATCGCAATTTCCGCCGTATGCCGTCCGCCGCCGTTACCCATAGTTCAACCACTTGCCCCTCACCCGCTTGCGCATCGGCGACCGAACGCTCCCATGCGGCTTCAAACGCATCCGCGTGGAAATTTTCCTGTGGCAAGCCGCGACTCTCCGTAAGCAAAACCTTCGCAGCTTCAATCATTCGGGGTGAACCGCAGGCATAGACCTGTGAACGCGACATATCCGCATGGTGCCGCGCCGCCGCCTGTTGCACGAACCCATGCGCGGCCAGATTGTTGGTCTCCCGGCTCAAAACCGGGATGAAATTGAAATGAGCATATTGATCCGCAAGACCGCTGAAATAGTCAATGAGATATAAATCAACCGCCGTTCTGCCGCCCCAGTAAAGCCAGATCGGGGCCGGGCAGCTGGGTAGCTCCGCCTCCAGAAAAGCCTTCAGCGGCGCGATGCCCGTGCCAGTGGCAAGCATGATAACAGGCGCATTATTATCGGCGGGCGGATGCCAGAGACAATCACCAAATGGCGCGACCGCCGTTAGAATGTCGTTTTTTCGTAGAGTCTGCTTGATCAATTCAGAAAACCGGCCGCCTTCGTGAAGCCTGATGTGAAGCTCGAACACCTCGCCCTTCCGACAAGGGCTAGCGAATGAATAAGCCCGCATATGCCCGCCTGGCAGAACGAGATTGAGGTATTGTCCCTCCCGGTAGAAAAAGGTTTCGGGGTCTTCCGGCAGCAGCTTCAACCGCGCCACCGAACCGCCGATCAACTCGATATCTTGTACGGAAATCTTATGCTCACGCGCGGAGGTGATAATCGCCATCGCTTACTCTGGACAGTTTTGAGATCGCCGCGCCTTGGCGGAAGACAGCGGACCGGGGCACTGCCCCGATCCACCCAGCTATTTTAAAAATAGCTGTCATTAAGCAACATGTCTTCAAAGAAGGCGCCGTAACCTTCGCTTGGGTGACGGATATGAATTTCCAGAACCCAGAGCAGCGGAGAGGGCTTGAAATCAACATCCGCCATCGGGCCATCATAAATCGCGGCGTGGGGAAAATCCGAGAGCCGGTGGCCGGAGAGATCCATGTTCAACTCCCAGCCCATCGCCTTCGCCTCGTCGATGGCGAATTCGTAGAGCTGCTTGCCGCTCATGCCCGTGCTTTCCCATTTCTTGCGCACGATATGGAACAGCTTTCTCGCATCCATGCCGCATTTCGCCATTTCTGGCGCGGTGCCGACGGTGAAAGTATCACCGCCATCGCCTTCAAATTCGTCCCAGACAGGGCCAATATCGATGAAGAAGATATCATTTTCCTTCAACACCACGCCAGGATCGGACTCGGCGCCGAAAGTTTTAAGCGTATTGGACCCGAAGCGCACATAAACATCGTGCCAGCCGCGCAACATGTCATCCGCCGCGAGAATATCCTTCGCCATTTCCACGGCATCTTCCTCAACCATGCCGGGTTTGCACCCGGCGGCGATGGCGTGGATGGCCTTGCGGGTTTTTGCGCGCATCTCCAGCATCTTCTCTTTCAGGAAGGCGGGGCCGACGGCTTCGAGTTCAGTCTGTTTATCGAGAATGTCACTCATGATTTCATCTCCAGAAAAGATTTGGGAAACAGTCAGGCGTCCTGCGCGAGTTCGGGGAAACCACGGCTCGCGATGAGGAGGCGCCGGTTCTGTATGGCGATCCAGATGCCGCCGAGCAGGAAATAGGCGGCGAAGGCGTAGGGGAAATATTTCACCGGTGCGGGCGGCACCGGGTAAACGCTGCCGATGGTGGGCACCAGCAGCAATGCGAGGGAGATGGCCGCCAGCACCACATGGCCCGGCTTCAACTGCCTAAGCGAATACACATAAAACGGCGCGGCGATGGTCACGAGAATATAGGCCACGATGAAGCCAAATGCCGCCAATGTGCCGGCATCGTTAAACAGATCACCCACCGCGACGCCGTGCAGCGAGAACAGGGTTGGCAACCCGAAGGAGAGCAGACCCATGATCACCACGGCGATATGCGGCGTTTCGTTCAAATGATGCGCATCGGCGGTGAATTTATGAAACAAGCCTTGCTGGCCCATGATGTAGATGATGCGCGACCGGCATTGAGGCAGGAGAGATTGAGCGCGAAGAAACTGACCATGGCACCGGCGGAAATTGGCACGGCCATCCACGGCATATGCACCAGCGATGCGATGGTATTGAGCGGTGCTGAAAGCTGGTCAAGCGTTGGATTGTTTCCATGTGTCGCCAAAACTTCAACATAGGTCACGAACACAAAGAACAGGCCGGAGATGATTAGGCTGGCCAATACGCCACGCGGAATGGATTTCAGCGGGTTACGCGATTCATCGCCAAATGCCGTGCAGGATTCAAAGCCAACCAGCGAGAACACCGCCACCACCACGCCAAGCGGCAGCGCTGACCAGGGCACTGAGGATACCGCAAGCTGCGTGCTATCCACCGCGAAGCCATGGAAAGCCAGCACCACCAGGCAAAGCACGGTGATGAGGGCCATCGAGAGACCTTCGAAGATCAGCATCACCTTGGCGGAAAGCCCGACATTCTTCCAGGCGCAGTAACCCGAAATGCCAACGCATATGGCGAACAGCAGAACCGGCGGCACGTTGTTGACGCCCATCATGCCGAGCAGGGTTATGGCGAAGGTGGTGAACCCGGTGGCACCCGCAATGGAAATGCCAAGATACGACCAGATGAGCGACCAGCCACCCAGCCCGCCGGTAACATTGCCGAGCCCCTTGCAGATATACTGATACATGGAGCCCGAACCGGCGAAGCGCGACGCGAACTGGTTGAGGTTCAGCGCCACGAAGAGCAGCATGACGGTGCCGAGCGCATAGCTCAGCCAGCTCCAGTTGCCGGTGGTGCCGAACATCAAAGGTACGATCAGGGCGGCGGTCATCGTTGGTGAAATCAGCGCTATGCCTTGGGCCAGCAGTTCAAGCGGGCCGAGGGCGTCTTTCTTCAAAGCCTTCGCAGGCATAATCGGCGGGGCGGTCATCGGCGCGTTCCTTTACAATCCATGCCGCGGCGGCGGCGGGTTGGGACGGCCGTATGAGACCTGGCGGAGACCCTGAACTTTCTTATTGACGTGACCGTAATGCCCATTCAGGGTTAGCTGGAACCTCCAGTTTTGTAATTCACACTGGTCCAGTTGAGGCTCGATGCTAAGACCTTGGGATTTAAAGATCGTCCTGGACCGCGAGGCCGCACAGCCTGCCTATTTACAAATCGTCCAGGCATTGATGGACGGCATTAAGGCCGGGCGCCTCGCACCGGGCCGCGCCTTGCCCGGCACGCGCGAGCTGGGGCGAGAGCTGGGTGTGAACCGCAAGACCGTGCAGCAGGCGTACGAGGAACTGCTGGCCCAGGGATGGCTGACCAGCGAGGCGAAACGAGGGACTTTTGTTTCCGCGGCGCTGCCGCTGGTGGATATCTCACCACCGCCAAGCGCAGGGGATGCCGTGCCTGGCCTCGCCTTGGGTGGCAACGCCCCGGCGCTGGACTGGACCACCCACCCGCCCGGCACGCTGGTGTTTGACGACGGCGCGCCCGATACACGGCTGTTTCCGGCGGCACTTGTCGCCCGCGCCTGGCGCCGGGCCTTGCTGCACGGCGCACACCACAATCAACTCGGCTATGGCGACCCGCGCGGCACGCTGCGCCTGCGCGAAGCCGTGGCGGCCATGCTGAATGCCGACAGGGGATTGAACGTAACAGCGGCGAATATCTGTATTACGCGGGGCAGCCAGATGGGCCTGTGGCTTGCGGCAAGGCTGCTGGCCCCAAAGGATGAAGCGGTGGCGTTCGAGCGGTTGAGTTACCCGCCCGCGCGGGAGGCGTTCCGGGCCATGGGCGCGGATATCGTCCCGATTGAGCTGGATGAGCACGGGCTTGTGCCGGAATCCCTGGAAGCCGCCTGTCAGGCGCGGCGCATCCGCGCTGTTTATGTTACGCCGCACCACCAATTTCCGACAACGGTGACAATGCCGCCGGAACGGCGAATAAAACTGCTGACGCTTGCGGAACAATATGGCTTCGTCATCATTGAAGACGATTACGACCATGAATTCCATTTCTCCCACAGGCCGGTTCTGCCGCTGGCCAGCGCGCAAGGCTGGCAGCGCTTGCTCTATATCGGATCCCTCTCAAAGCTGCTCGCACCCAGTTTGCGGCTAGGCTATCTGGTGGGTTCGGAAAGCGCCATCATCCGCGCGGGCAAAGAGATCATGACGCTGGACCGGCAAGGCGATAGCGTGACGGAAACCGCCGTTGCCGAGCTGATGGAAGACGGCGTGGTGAAAAGCCACGCACGCAAGATGCTGCGCGTCTATGAGGCCCGGCGGGACACTCTGGCGCAGGCGCTGCGCGCGCAACTGGGCCCGCGTATTTGTTTGAATATGCCACAGGGCGGATTGGCGCTTTGGATTGAATGGGGGGCGGGGTTGAACTTGACTCACCCCAATCTTGCGGCAAGAGGGGTGGCTCTGATCCCTGGGGGAATTTTTGCCACCGATGGAAGCTTGGTTCATGGTGCGCGGCTGGGATATGGCAGCCTTAACGACGCGGAATTGTGCGAGGCCGTGAAACGCATGGCCAGCGGAATTAATTAAGTATTATTCCGGGGTGGAATGGCGGCGCCCTCGCGCATCAAGCCCTCTACAAAGCTGACAAACAGCCTGGCCTTGGCACTGGCCATACGCCCGGCGGGAAACAACGCCCAGAGGTCAACCGGCGGCAGCTGCCAACTGGTTAACACCTTGCGCACGTGTCCGCTGGCAAGCTCCTCCGCGAACACCCATTCCGAGGCGATGGTGAGGCCTAAATCCGCGAGTACAGCGGCCCGCAGCCCTTCCATCGCACTCAAGCGCACCCGCCCACGCACGGCAACCGAAGCCGCCGTGCCATCCCGCATGAACGACCAGACATTGGTTTGCTGGCTGTAAACAAGCGTCTCGTGCGCGGCGAGATCGGCGGGGCTGTGCGGCTCGCCCGCGCGTTCAAGATATGCCGGGGTGGCCATGACAGCCCGCGGGCTTGTTGCCAGCTTACGGGCCACCGCAGTGGAATCAGGCAGAGAGCCCATGCGCATGGATACGTCGATACCTTCGGCGACAAGATCAATAACTCTGTCGTCCAAGATCAGCTCGATATCCAGCCCCGGGTGAGCAGCGAGAAATTCCGGCAGGCACGGCACGATTCGCAACCGCGCGAAGGTGGTGGGCGCTGAAACGCGCAGCTTGCCGGTAAGCCCGGCCCCGGCGCCGCGCGCCGCCAGCTCCGCTTCATCGGCTTCTTGAATGGAAGCACGCGCCCGCTCGAAGTAAAACTGACCTGCCTCCGTGGGACTTAATCCATGTGTGGAGCGCACCAGCAGGCTTACCTGTAACCGTGCCTCAAGCTGAGCGATGATTTTGGAAACCGCTGGCTGACCGACCCGCAATTGCCTGGCGGCGGCGGAAAAAGAGCCGGTTTCGACAACCCGCACGAATGTCGCCATCGCCTGGTAACGATCCATCGCGTTCTCCTGGAAGAAAATATCGTGCGCCGCTGCCTCAGGCGGTGTCTTCAATCTATTCCCGCCTGGAATGATGCTTAGTCCGCCGGGCGGCCTGCCGCAATTGGCCCCTGCCGCGCATGTCTGCCCGATCAAACGACCTTCAGGAGAGAATATGACGCTGCAATCCAGGCTTGACGCCTTCAAGGCCGATTTTGAAGCCGGCAAACCGCCTTATAATGTTTCGCCGTCAGTCATAGAAACCATGCACCGTGCCACCGCTGAGTTGATTGCGTCTGGCGCCGCTGGAAACGCCCTGGCGGCGGGCGGCAAGGCCCCCGCCTTCACCCTTAAAGACCCCGAGGGCAAGCCTGTTTCCTCAGCATCGCTGCTGGCCGATGGGCCGCTGGTGCTCAGCTTCTATCGTGGCGTCTGGTGCCCCTATTGCAACATGGAGCTACAGGCGCTTGAAGCGGCGCTGCCGGAATTTCAGGCGCTGGGCGCCAGCCTTATCGCTATCTCGCCACAAAGCGCGGTGAACAGCCGCAAATCCCAGCGCCAGAACAAGCTCAGCTTCCCAATATTATCCGACGAGCGCAATGACGTGGCCGCCGCGTTCGGCCTTCGCTTCAAACTACCCGATTATCTCATCGAGCTTTACAAAAGCTTGAAGAACGATCTGCCCGCCTTCAATGGCGACGAAAGCTGGACCCTGCCGATGCCGGCACGCTACGTTATCGGCCAGGATGGTATTATCCTCTACGCCGAGGTGAACCCTGATTATACGTACCGCCCGGAACCGGCGGACATGCTGCCCGCGCTTAAACGCGCCGCGAGCTGGGCCACGATTTGAAATGAAAGCGCCAGAAAGCTTCTGGCTTTTACGCGGCGCGCCCTGAATAACGGGCGCGCCGGAGAAAAAATATTTCAGACCGGCTTGGCGCCAGGGCCGGCGGCGTAGAGCAGCAGAAACCCGCCGACGATGCTCACGTTTTTGTAGAAGTTGATCTCGTTTTCGTATTGAGCCGCGCCGGTCATCGTCCAGTAGTGATGAGCCAGAAACCCGGTGGCAAGAGTATATGCCGCCATCAGCACGGCCAAAGGACGCGTGCCGATTCCAAGCAAGATGGCGAGTGCCACGAAAACTTCCATGAAAATGGCGACCAACGCCGAAAGCTCAGGAACCGGAACGCCGGTCTGTGCCATATAACCGACGGTTCCAGAATAATCGGTCAGTTTGCTCCAACCGAATTTCAGAAACAATACGACGAGCAGAAGGCGGGCAAGGAGGATGACTTCATCGCTGAAATATCCCTGACGCGTGGTTGACATGGGTAAAGCTCCTGTTTGCGGCCGCGCTCATGCGGTAAGTTTAGCCGCGATTTCGGCAACATGACGGCCAAGGAAATGCGCGCCTTCCAACTCATTGGCGCTAGGCTGACGCGAGCCGTCGCCCGCGGCGATTGTGGTGGCACCGTAAGGCGCGCCGCCCGTCACCTCATCCAGCTTCAACTGCCCCTGAAACGAATACGGCAACCCGACGATAACCATGCCAAGATGCAGCAGATTGGTGTGGATGTTGAGCAGCGTGGTTTCCTGCCCGCCATGCTGGCTGGCCGTTGAAACAAACGCCGCCCCTACCTTGCCGATGAGCGCGCCCCGCATCCAGAGGCCACCGGTCTGATCCAGGAAATTGGCCATCTGCGAGGCCATACGCCCATAGCGCGTGCCGGTGCCGACGATGATGGCATCGTAATCGGCAAGTTCCTGCGGGCGCGCAACCGGCGCTTTCTGGTCAAGCTTGAAATGGCTGTTGCGGGCCACCTCCTCCGGCACAAGTTCCGGCACGCGCTTGATATCAACCTGAGCGCCCGTGGAACGGGCACCTTCGGCCACGGCATCCGCCATGGTTTCGATATGGCCGTAGCTGGAATAATAAAGCACGAGAATTTTCGGCATATTTCAGTCCTTTCTGGATGAAGCCGAAGGCATCGGCTTGGCAGGGCCTAAATTCGCGCTTGCCCAAAGAAAAAGAAAGAGAAACTATAGAAAACCACAGTTTCCGGAATTGACATGCCTTCTTTGCCTGACCTTGAAGCCTGGGGCATTTTTGCCAAAGTCGCCGAAACCGGTTCCTTTGCCCAGGCCGCGGCTGATCTGAAGCTATCCAAACCGACCGTTTCCAAAGCCATCGCCCGGCTTGAGGAAAGAGTGGGGGCGGCTTTGTTCAACCGCACATCCCGCCGCCTCTCGCTCACCGAGACCGGAAGGCGGGCAGCGACCGGCGCGGCGCGGCTGCTTGCCGAAGGCGAGGCAGTGGAGGCCGAGGCGACACTCCAAGCCGTGATTCCGAGCGGCATGGTGCGAATCTCCGCGCCGATGTCATTCGGGGTCGCAAATCTCGCGCCCTTGCTGCCCGAGCTGTTCGGCGCCTACCCGAAAATCACCATTGACCTGCATCTTTCCGATGAAATCGTGGATCTGATCGGCGGCGGCTTCGATCTTGCGTTGAGAATTGCCGCCTTGCCGGATTCCAGCCTGCGCGCGCGCCATGTCTGCCAGGTCAGGCGCCTGCTGGTTGGCTCGCCAGCCTATTTTGCAAACCGGAAGCGGCCGCAAAGCCCGCGTGACCTCGCCCAGCACGCCTGCCTCAGCTATACTTATGTGCCCAATCCGGACCGCTGGCGCTTCGTGCGCGCATCGGGTGAGGAAGAAATTGCTGTGTTTCAGGGCCCTCTGCGGGCGAATAACGCTGATGCCTTGCGCCCCATGCTGCTCGCCGGGCTTGGCCTTGCCGTGCAACCCGAATTCATGGTGGGTGAGGACCTAAAAGCGGGGCTGTTGGAAGTGCTGCTGCCCGATTGGACGATGCCGCCCATTTCCTTGAATCTGGTGACCCCACCGGGCCGGCATCGCCCGGCGCGGGTCGCCGCGGTTATCGAGTTTCTGGTCAAACACCTTTCCATGGCACCCTGGGCATTGCCCGAATGCGACAAAGTGGAAAGCCGTGAGTCCCCGCCCTAATGCCTGGCGAGATAGGCGGCGCCCGCCAGCAGGCACAGCGGCAAAACCAGCCCGGCGGCGAGCAATACCGGGGAATGAAGCACAGCCAGCGTTACCAGAATTGACAGCGCGGTGACGGCCAGCGTGCGCTTATCACCGAATAAAGTCTTGATGAAACCATTCATGGTCAGATTACCTTCGCGGCGTTGGGCTTGGCATTATAAAGGCGGATAAGCGCCAACCCGCCAAGCAGGTAGAAAATGAACAACGCCAGCAACGTGGCATCGCCCAAGGGCCAGGCATAGCCAAGCGATTCCAAGATCCAGTAGCTGCCGAAGCTGAGTACCGCAGCGCTGACCGTGAACTTGATGGCGTTTTCCGGCACGCGGGCAAGCGGCTTGCGGAGCGCCATGCCGGCTGCGGCCACGGCGGCCAGGGCCAGCAGCGCCGCGCAGGCGGCGGCGACCGTGTGATGCGTCTGCACCCCCAGCGCAA
>JAGWOU010000037.1 GCA_028870815.1 Rhodospirillales bacterium
GAAGGCAGCCATTCATGTGGACTCGCTCGTAGCCGTCGCCATTCTCTGCACTGTTGAGCCGATCATCGGTTTCGAGTTGCCTGAGAGCGTCGTCCAGACTGGAGGATATACTTCGGTGGAAAGCGCACTTGCACATCTACTGCCCCGTTTGGAGAAGGAATGGATGAAGAAGAAAGGAGTGAAATCATGACCGATCTTGCACTTCATCAAGATAATGATGACGAAGCGCGCCGCCTTTTGGGCGATCGGCTGCGTGAAGCTCGTAAATATCTCGGTCTGAAGCAGGAAGAGGTCGCTGCCTATCTGAAGATTCCTCGAACCGCTTTGACGGATATCGAGAATGGCCAACGCCGTGTCGAGGCAATCGAGTTAACGCGTCTCGCCAAATTGTACCGCCAACCTGTAGGATACTTCACCGGAGAGGATGCCGCCGCAAGTTTGCCGATCGACGTGGCCCACCTTGCGCGCAAGGCAGCAGATCTTTCAGAGCAAGATCGGACCGAACTCGGGCGCTTTGCTGAGTATCTGCGCTCCCGAGCGCACTCCAGACGAGGCTGATCAATGGTCGCTGCTGATTATCAGAGTGCTGTACGCGCTGGAACGATGGCTGCGGCGCGTTTGCACCAAGAACTTGGTCTACGACACCAGATCGAGGCGGCTGGCGGCAATATCGACGTTTTCGCGGCCATCCATGCGCTGGATTTGCCACTACTCGTGCGGCCCCTGCAGGGACTCTTGGGTGCCTATCTGAGCGACCCCGCACCCGGTGTCCTCGTCACGACGCAGCGCCCGATGAGCATTCAACGCTTTACCGCAGCTCATGAACTTGGTCATTTTCGCTTGCGGCATCAACCCAGCCTCGATGATGAAGAAAATATTCTACGGCGGATGCCGTTGCAGGTGCCACCGGGAGGCGACTTCCAGGAGGTGGAGGCAAATGCATTCGCAGCCGAGTTCATGATGCCACGATGGCTAATCGCATGGCACACCGTACGCCAAGGCTGGACTGCTGCCGATTTTCAACAGCCCAACGTGGTCTACCAGCTCTCCCTACGGATCGGTGCAAGCTATGAGGCAACCTGCTGGACGCTCGCACGCCAGAGACTCATTCTATCGACGGACGTGCAAAGCCTCCTTCGGGCGCAGCCACGCGAAATGAAAATCGCTTTGCTTGAAGCCTATCGCCCACAAGACTATCGCGGTGATGTCTGGCTGCTGACCGAACGAGACGCAGGAGCCAAAATTGACGGCAGCCGTAACGATCTGTTTGTTCTTCGTCTCCAGGAGCATAGTGGCGGCGGATATCTTTGGAACATTGACCAGCTCAAGGAGAGCGGGTTTGCCGTCGTTCGTGATGACCTACAGATAATCGACGCCGAGGGTATTGGCGGGCCTACCATTCGGCATGTGACGGCGGCACCGCCAGATACCTATCGAGGTCAGCTTGCGATCGACGAGCGCCGCCCCTGGGCTCCTGATCCTCCCCTCACCACCCTTACAGTGGAACTCGATCTGACTGGCCCCGAGCAAGAGGGCTTCTCACGTGCCGAACGGCGGAGGCTGCTCGAAGCCGCATGACTGAAATCACCGTTTCTGTCGATTTGCGGCCTACCTTTGGGTTGGCGCGCGATCAGGGACCGCGCCCTACGTGCCTGGCTTTCGCAGCGAGTGACACCCACGCTGCGGTACGCGAGGGTTGGATGCCACTCTCCTGCGAATACGCCTTTTATCAGGCACAACGGCGGGCTGGCCGGCACCCCAACACGGGCGCTGTCCTGTCGTCCATGCTCGAAGCGCTCCGCGAGGATGGACAACCCGAAGAGAGTGGTTGGCCCTATCTGCCTGCGACGCCGGCCGATGCAGCATCATGGACGCCTCCCCGCGAGGTTGGCGACCTATTCGGGCGCAACGGCGTCACGGCGGAATACTCGGTCGATCGAATCATCTGGGAATTGGATCAGGGGCGGCCCATGATCGTATTGATGATGCTATCTCGCGCCTTTTATCAGCCGGCTCATCTAAGTATCATTAACCCTGCATCCGATGAACAACCGGAACCTGCGCAGCGCCACGCCGTGATAGCGGCGGGGCACGGAGCCATCGACGGACAGCGCGCCATTTTGGTACGCAACAGTTGGGGACCGGAGTGGGGCGACGCCGGCTATGGTTGGCTTACAGAACGTTTTCTTGGACCGCGCCTTTACGCAGCAGCAACCCTCTTGGAGGAGATCGATGTATCTGCCCATTCCGCCGCAGTCTGACTGCGCCAGCGCGTGGCGCGAAGCCGTGCGGGCCGTCAACAGCCAGTCCGGCCATTCGGCCTACAACGTGATCATTGACGTCTTAGAACCTGAACGAAAAAGATAGTTGAGCGATTTCAGTTAGTTGTGATTCTATTGGTTTGCGACAACTGACGGAGTCACGATGGCCTGGACTGAAACCGCTCGGTGGCGATACTGCCGGGATGAGCTGCGTTATGCAAGCAACCTTACCGATGCCGAATGGGCGCTGATCGCGCCTTTTATGCCGGCACCGGCGCCCCGCGGACGGCCGCGCTCGGTATCGCTGCGCGTGATTGTTGAAGCGATTCTCTACATGTTGTCGACTGGCTGTCAGTGGCGGCAAATCCCCAGGGAGTTCGCGCCTTTCACAACGGTACAGGCATATTTCTACCGCTTCAGCCGTGACGGCACTCTCGTACGCATCAATCACGCCCTGGTCATGATGGCGCGGGAACTGGCTGGACGCTCGGCAGCGCCAACCGCGGGCGTGATCGATAGCCAGTCGGTGAAAACGACCGAGGCGGGCGGGCCGCGCGGGTTCGATGCGGGTAAGAAGATCAAGGGACGCAAACGGCATATCGTCACCGATACGCTCGGGAACCTGGTCGGGCTGGTTATCCATTCCGCCGATATTCAAGACCGCGATGGTGCGCCCGCCGTGCTCAAATCCATCCGCAGGAAATACCCGCGACTGCGGCATGTCTTCGCCGATGGCGGCTATGCTGGGCCTAAACTGAAAGGGCGCCTCGAGAAGACCGGGAAATGGACTATGCAAATCGTAAAACGCTCGGACACCGCAGAAGGTTTTGAACTCCTGCCCCGCCGATGGGTCGTCGAGAGAACCTTCGCCTGGCTCAGCCGATGCCGCCGCCTCGCCAAGGATTTCGAGGCAACAATCGCCAGTGCAACCGCCTGGGTCCTGCTCGCCCACATCCGAATACTCACAAGAAAGGTCACGCGAAAAAGTTAGGAGGACTACCATTCAGAGTCGGACTCTCAGACCTCGACCGCCGCATCACCGAAGCCGCCGCCCGCGCCGCCGCGCGGGAAAAACTAGTGTTTTCCTGGCTGGTGAAGCAGGTGCTGGAGGTGGCCGAGCCCCTGGCCGCCTGCGCGGAGGCGCTGGCACTGGCCGATGTGCTGCAGGGTGCCGCCCAGCTTACCCTCGCCGGGCGCTATTGCTGCCCGGCGCTTTCGGACGACGAGGCATTTTCCATCACTGCCGGGCGCCACCCAGTGGTGGAGGAGGCCCTGCCGCCGGGCACCGGCTTCATCCCCAACGGGTGCGACCTCTCGCCCGGCCAGCGGCTGATGCTGCTCACCGGTCCCAACATGGCGGGCAAATCCACCTTCCTGCGCCAGAACGCGCTACTGGTGGTGCTGGCCCAGGCGGGCCTGCCAGTGCCGGCTGAGGATATGCGCCTCGGGCTGGTGGACCGGCTGTTCTCCCGTGTGGGTGCGGCGGACGACCTCGCCTCCGGCCGCTCCACCTTCATGGTGGAAATGACAGAGACCGCCGCGATTCTACACCAGGCCGGCCCAAAAAGTTTCGTGATCGTGGACGAGATCGGCCGTGGCACCGGCACGCGGGATGGCCTGGCCATTGCCCAGGCGGTGCTGGAGAGCCTGCATAACCAAAACCGCTGCCGCGCCATATTTGCTACACATTTCCATGAACTAGTGCAGCTTACGGAAGCCCTGCCGCGCCTCAAGGCCCATACGATGCGGGTGAAGGAGTTCCGCGGCGAGGTGGTGTTTATGCACGAAGTCATCGAAGGCGCCGCACAGAAAAGCTGGGGCGTGCATGTGGCGCGCCTTGCGGGCGTGCCGGATGCAGTGCTGCGCCGGGCGGAATCTCTGCTGAAAACCGCCGAGCGCCAGCAAATGGCTGCCGCCCCCTTGCCTTTATTCGCGCCCTCGCCATCCTCCAACCATAAGGCGGATGTGTTGTTCGAAGCGCTCCTGGCGCTGGAGCCAGATTCGCTCTCCCCGCGCGAGGCTCTGGACCAGCTTTACCGGCTGCGGGACGAGGTGCGGCAAATCCGCAGCGGCCCCGAGGAAAATGCCGGCTGATACATTTGTCTTCATTTTCAACATACCCCGGTTTGAATTAGCTTGTCCGACATGCCTGAACCCAGGAAGCTGCCCGATATTTCCGTCGCCCTCGCCGAATTCCTCGAAGCGGCGAACCCTCCCCCGCGTGATGATGCGCTCATCGCCTTCCGCCGCCAGCTGGGGCGGGTGCAGGCGCATGTGCAAACCTGCTTTGAAGACGATGGGCTGAACGGGCTGCAAGCCGCCCGGCTTAACGCCAGGCTGGTGGACGAGCTGGTGGGCGCGTTGTTCACCTATACGCTCCGGCTCATCCCGCTTTCCCCGCAGGACAAACTGGCCATGGCGGCCACCGGCGGCTATGGCCGCGCCACGCTGGCGCCGTTTTCGGATATCGATCTGCTTTTCCTCACCGGCCCCAAGGCGTCGGCAGCGCTGAACCAGGCGGTCGAGTTCATCCTGTATTTCCTGTGGGATCTCGGGCTGAAGGTCGGCCATGCCGTCCGCACGCTTGAGGAATGTTTGCGCGAGGCGAAAGAGGATGTGACCATCCGTACCTCGATGCTGGATGCGCGCTGCCTTGCCGGGGACCGCGCCCTTTTCGCCAACTTCCAAACCGCCTTCCGCGCCGATTGCGCCGCCGAAGGGCCGGGCGAATATATCCACGAGAAACAGGCCGAGCGCGCCGCCCGCCACAAACGCTTTGGCGAAACCCCCTTCATGGTCGAGCCGAATGTGAAGGAAGGCAAAGGCGGCCTGCGGGATCTGCAAACGCTCTATTGGCTTTCCCGTTACGTATTCAACACCTTCGCCATGACCGAACTGGTGGGCAAGGACAGCCCCGGCGGCGGCATCCTCACCGAAACCGAGGCCCGCGCCTGCAAGCGCGCCTGGGAATATCTATGGACGGTGCGGTTTCACCTGCATTACGTCGCCGGCCGGGCTGAGGAACGCCTCACCTTCGATTTGCAGCCTGTGGTGGGTGCCCGCATGGGCTACACCCGCCACGGCCGCCAGGACGGGGTGGAGCGCTTCATGCGCCATTACTTCCTGGTGGTGCGGGAGGTGGCGCGCGTCACCGGCGTGCTGGAGCCCGCCCTCATCCGCGTCGCCCTCGGCCCGCCCGCCATCGCCCCCACCACCGATGCCTCGCTCATCGCCGCCGGTTTCGTGCTGGCGGACGGGCAGATTCTGTTCGCGCCAGGTCACGACCCCGCCACCGATCCCACCTCCATCTTCCGTATTCTCATTGAGGCGCGGGACCGCGGGCTGGAGTTGCACCCGCTGGCGAAGCGCACCCTCATCCGCAGCGCGCAACTTGGCGCGGCACTGCGCAGCAACAAGCAGGGCGCGGCACTGTTCCTCAACCTGCTGTGCGGTAATACCGGGCAATTTCCGAACCCGGACTGCGACTCCGCCGAATGGCTGGCGGTGCTGAACGAATGCGGCATCCTCGGCCGTTTCCTGCCGGACTGGCGGCGCATCGTCGGGCAAATGCAGTTCGACACCTACCATGTTTACACGGTCGATGTTCACACCGTTCAGGCCATCCGCAATCTCAACTTCCTTGAAGCCGGCAAGCTGAAGGAAATCGCGCCGATTTCGACCGAGCTCATGGAGCAGATTCAGTCCCGCCGCGCACTTTATGTCGCGGTGCTGCTGCACGACATCGCCAAGGGGCGCGGCGGCGACCATTCAGTGCTGGGCGCCGAACTGGCGCTGACCATCTGCCCGGCTTTGGGGCTGGACCAGGAGGAGACGGAAATGGTCTCCTGGCTGGTGCTGCACCATCTCCTGCTCAGCCAGACCGCCTTCTCCCGCGATATCGACGACCCGAAGACCATTCTGGATCTGGCGGATTCCATCCAATCGCCTGAACGTCTGCGCCTGCTGCATATCCTCACCGTGTCAGACATCCGCGCCGTCTCGCCCAAGGTTTGGAACGGCTGGAAAGCGACCTTGCTGCGCGAGCTTTATGCCCGCGTGGCGGAAGTGCTGGAGGGTGGGCTTTCCACCACCGAGCGCGACACGCGCATTTCCAAGGTGAAAGAGCTTGTGTCCTCCATGTTGGCCGATTGGTCCGGCGAGGAGCGCGACGATTTCCTCTCGCTTGGCTATCCCAGCTACTGGCTGGGTTTTGACCCGGAAAGCATCGAGCGCCATGGCCGCATGATCCGCGACGCCAAGGCCCGGAATGCGCCGCTCACCATCCAAACCGAGCCGCTTCCCGCCCGGGCGGTGACCGAGGTGGTGGTTTACACCGCCGACCATGCCGGGCTGTTCAGCCACATTGCGGGCGCGCTTGCCATTGCCGGCGCGTCCATCGTGGATGCGCGCATCCACACCCTTACGGACGGCATGGCGCTGGATACGTTCTGGATTCAGGACGCCAATGGCGGGCCGTTCGAATCCCCCCACCGGCTGGCGCGGCTTTCCACCGTCATCGAACAAACCCTCACCGGGCGCATCAAGCTGGCGGCGGAAATCCGCAAGGCCACCAAGAGCCTGGTGCCGGGCCGCATGCGCGCCATCCATGTGCCGCCGCGTGTGGTGGTGGATAACCGCGCTTCCAACCGCCACACCGTGATAGAGGTGAATGGGCGCGACCGCCCCGGCCTGCTGCACGACGTAACGGCGGCGATCTCCGATGAAGGGCTGCAAATCGCCTCCGCCCATGTCACCACCTACGGTGTGCGCGCCGTGGACGTGTTTTATGTGAAGGACGTATTCGGCATGAAGGTGGAGAATGAGCGCAAGCTCTATCAACTCCGTCAGGCCCTGCTCACGGCCCTGAAACCCACGATCGACGATTCGCCACCACCTGTGGAAACCTCACCCAAGCAGCCCGCCGCCGCGGCGTAAGCCACGGCCGGCACGGTATTTGACAGACCGGGCTTTTGCCGCGATGCGGGAAACATGGCCCGCAAGGTTTCTCCATCACGCATCGGCTTCATGCTGTGCTGCTTTCTGTTGCCGGCGCTCATCGGCACATTCGCGAGTTTCTCCATCCCCGCCCCGCTGGTGGACGCCATGCACCAGCAAGCCGCGCTGGATGCCGTGCTGGCCGCCCCCAATCAGGCAGCGCAGCAAACCGCCATCGCTGCCTTGCAAGGTGCTGTTGACCCGGACACCGCCGCCATCGTCACCAGCGGCAAAGGCCCCCTGCCTGCGCGCGTGGCCGCGGCCATTGCCAATATGCGGCGGGAAACAGTGGCACAGGCCCGTAGCGCGGCTTATAAAATCCGGCTTATGGTGATTACCATGAGCGTGCTGGGCGCCATTTTTGGCATCGTGCTGATGGGACCGGACCGGAATGATTGAGCATGTCGATTCCTATTACGCCGCCACAGCCCACCGGAAAGATGCTCGCTCGAAGCTGAGCAACACCATCGCCGCAGATGTCTGCGTCATCGGCGGTGGTTTCACCGGGGTAAACGCGGCGCTGGAACTGGCGCAGCGCGGCGTGAAGGTGGTGCTGCTGGAGGCAGTAAAAATCGGGTTCGGTGCCTCCGGGCGCAATGGCGGGCAAATCGTCAACGGCTATTCGCGGGATCTCGACGTTATTGCCTCCCGCTATGGCGAGCAAGCCGGGCGAAAAATCGGCGCCATGGCCCGCGAGGGCGGCAACATCATTCGCGACCGCGTGGCCCAATACAACATTCAATGCAACCTGAAGCCCGGCGGCATATTCACGGCCCTTAACCCCGCGCAGATGAGCGGCCTCGCCCGGCACGTAAAAACCTGGAGCGCGCGCGGCTTCAGCGACGGTTTTGAACTGCTGGATAAAACCGGGCTGCAACGCCACGTGAAGACCGACCGCTATGCCGGCGGACTGCTGGACCATTACGGCGGACATCTGCATCCGCTCAACCTCGTGCAGGGCGAGGCCGCCGCCTTCGAATCCCTGGGCGGCATGATTTATGAGGGCTCGCAGGTTACCGAGGTGAAGTTCGGCGATGTGGTGACGGTGAAAACCGCCCATGGCGAGGTTTCAGCCAAAACCGTCCTGGTCTGCGGCAACGCCTACCTCAAAAACGTACTGCCGGAGCTGGAAGCACGGATCATGCCGGTCTCCAGTCAGATTCTCGTCACCGAACCACTGGGCGAGGAAGCCGCGGCGCTGCTACCCAGCGACATGTGCGTGGAAGATTGCAATTATATCCTCGATTATTTCCGCCGCACCGCGGATAACCGCATTCTCTATGGCGGCGGCGTGGTTTATGGCGGGCAAGATCCGGCCAGCATCCGCGCCAAAATCATACCGTTGATGTACAAAACCTTTCCAATGCTGAAGGACGCCCGGGTGGATTTCGCCTGGAGCGGCAATTTCGCCCTCACCCTCACCCGCTTCCCGCAAATCGGCAAGCTGGCGCCGAACGTATATTTCTCCCATGGCGATAGCGGCCACGGTGTCACCACCACGCATCTTCTGGCCCGGCTGCTGGCGGAAGCCGTCACCGGGGACAGCCAGCGCTTCGATGTGTTCGCGGGGCTACCCTATTTCCCCTTCCCCGGCGGGCGGTCGTTGCGCGTGCCGCTCACCGTCGCGGGGTCCTGGTGGTACCGCTTCCGGGACTGGATGGGCGTATAACGCCTGGCTGTTGATGCAGCCCGGATTTTCCATTACAGCCACGCCTCGGGCCGGCTTAGCACAGTGGTAGTGCAGCGGTTTTGTAAACCGAAGGCCGGGGGTTCAAATCCCTCAGCCGGCACCATTTATCCCGGATTTCTGGCCGGACTCCATCCACAATATGAATAATAAGACAGGTTCCGGAAAAACTTCGTTGCCCATAAACGGTTGATCTGCGGCACCTCCGCCATAAGTGTGTTCTGCTCACCGAACCCGGCAGGAGATGACGATGGCGGAAGCTAAACCAGACAATCAACCCAACACCGGCTCACCGCAGCCGCAATATTTGCAGGCGCTCACCGGCCAGCCGGCTCTCGTCACTGGCGCAAGTTCTGGCATCGGCAAGGCAACAGCGCTGGGTCTCGCCAAGGCCGGTGCCGATGTGGTGGTGAATTACATCGGCAATCCCGCCCCGGCGGAGGATATCGCCCATGAGATCGAGACGCTTGGCCGCCGCGCTTTGGCGATCGAGGCCGACGTCTCGAAGGAAGACGATGTGGAGCGCATGTTCGCCCAAGCCATCCAGCATTTCGGCACGCTGCACATCGCGGTCAGCAATGCCGGGCTGCAAGCTGACGCGCCCTTTGATGAAATGACCCTGGAGCAATGGAACAAGGTCATCGGCGTCAATCTTACCGGGCAGTTTCTCACCGCGCGCGCCGCCGTGCGGGAATTCAAACGCCGCGGCCCAAAGCCCGATATTTCCGTTGCAACAGGAAAACTTCTCTGCACAAGTTCGGTACATCAAGAAAGTCCCTGGGCCGGCCACGTGAATTACGCAACCTCGAAAGGCGGCATCAACATGATGATGCGCAGTATCGCGCAGGAGGTCGCGCCCCTGCGCATCCGCGCGAACGCCATCGCCCCTGGCGCTATCCGCACGCCGATCAACCGCGCGGCCTGGGATACGCCGGAAGCCTATAACAAGCTGATGGAGCTGGTGCCGTATTTGCGCATCGGAGAACCGGACGACATCGCCCGCGCCGCAGCCTGGCTGGTGTCTGATGCGGCCGATTATATAACCGGCGCCACACTATATATCGACGGCGGCATGACCCTGTATCCTGGCTTCGCGACGGGGGGCTAAAGCATTGGCAAAGATC
>JAGWOU010000460.1 GCA_028870815.1 Rhodospirillales bacterium
GATAGAGATCCGGCAGCACGCTGGGGATGATGACGCTGGTGAGAAGTCGCAGATTGCGCGTGCCCAGTGTAAGTGCCGCTTCCACCAGCGCGAAATCTGCCTTGCGCGTGGTATTGGCGATGATCAAAATTTGCTGGAACAATGTGCCGATGACGATGATGGCGATCTTTGGTCCCGCGTAGATTCCAAGCACCGCGACAGCAAGCGTGCCAAAAGCCGGGGCAGGAAGATAACGAAAGAATTCCACGAATGGTTCTACCAGCCGCGCTATGCCGCTATGCGCACCACATAAAATGCCAAGCGGCACACCGATGATGGAGGAAACCACAAAGCCCCAGAAGATTGTCTGGATGCTTTGCCAAAGGCTTTGATGCAGCCAAAGTCCATCTTGGTCCTGCGGCGGCGTTGTGAAGGAAGTATAGAACGCTGCCAACACGTCGCCGGGTGCCGGCAGATACACCGGGTTGCAGGGCGTGCCTTGCGGCGGGTCCGTATGGTTTGTCTTTGCGTTGGCGATTTCAGAAGCAAACGTAGCCTTCGTTACGCGCATGCCGGGCATAAAGTAGTCCACATCGCCGGGGTCGGAGATCAGGACATCCGGATGCCAGAGGAACGGCACATAGCTCACCGCCGACCAGACTGCGAGAGGCAGCAGGAATGAGCAGATTGCCAGGAAAATCCTCACCCGCCGCGTTAACGGCGCGCGGACCCGGAACCATTGCCCGGGCACCGCGTCGCCGGTTTCGGAGAGAGCGGGCTTCGCGCCCACGACCTCCACGGCGTTCAGCACTAATTGCTCTCCTTGTAGGCGTCGATTAACGAACTGTTGATGTAATCCTTGATAATCTGTGGTGTTTTGTAAACGCCATTGCGAACATTGAAGGCGTCTGCATTCTCATCGGATCCGTAGATGGAATTCAAGCCAGGGCCCGGTACGAAGGCGGCTTTGGCTTCAGCGAGGCTGAGCAGGTGTGTGCCCTTAACGTAGCGCTTATAGATTTGCGGCGATACGCCGTCCCGCGCGGCCATGATTTTGAGCGCGTCAGCATGGGTTTTCGGATCATTGATATAGGCTTCGATGCGGTACCATACCTGGATTACCTTGGCCCATTCCTCAGGGTGCTCAGCCAGACTTTGCGGAGAGACAGCCAGCCCGTCATAGATCAGCCCTGGTGCCTGAGCCGATGTGTATATGGCGCGTGAGCCGGGCAGGGCCAAGCGTGCCTGATCTGCGATCGGCTGCCATACGCCAATCGCGGCCACAGAACCGGAAGCCAGCACCTGCGGTGTGTTATTAGTGACAGTGTTGACCAGCGTCACCGCGTTCAACGACATGCCATTGGCTTTCAAGGCGTGTTCCAGCAGCATCTGCTCCAGAAGCCCGACTTCAATGCCAACTTTCTGCCCGGCGAGTTGCTTGACGCTGGTGATGCCCGGCTTCGCGAGAATCTGGTCATTGCCATCGGAATAATCGGTCAACATGATAAGCACATTCTTGGTGCCGTTGGCGCCTTCAACCAGGGCATCGCTGGTGGCCACGAAATCGCCATCTAGTTTGCCTGCGGAAAAGGCATCCAGAGACGCGGAATAGTCAAACCATTGCATATCCACGTCCACGCCGGCCTGCTTGAACCAGCCTTTATCGATGGCGATCTGCCAGCCAGTCCAGCCGGGCCAGTCGCTAAAGCCGATGCGCAGCGGTGTGTCCGCCTGGGCGGGCAGGCAGGTGAGGACAGAAAGTGCCGCCGCCGATAACAAGGATGCAAGTTTGAAAGCCCGTTTCATGAGAAGCCT
>JAGWOU010000461.1 GCA_028870815.1 Rhodospirillales bacterium
AACAGCTGTTGATGGTGGCCGGGTTCGACCGTTACTTCCAGATCGCCCCCTGCTTCCGCGACGAAGCCTCCCGCGCCGACCGTTCCCCAGGCGAGTTCTACCAGCTCGATTTCGAGATGAGCTTCGTCACGCAGGAGGACGTGTTCAACACCATCGAGCCGATTTTGCATGGTGTGTTCGACGAGTTCGCCAATGGCCGCGATGTCGGCAAGCCGCCCTTCGAGCGCATCGGCTACGACGAAGCCTTGCTGAAATACGGCTCGGACAAGCCGGATCTGCGCAATCCGATCATCATCTCCGATGTCACCGAGGCGTTCCGGGACTCTTCCTTCGGGCTATTCGCCAAGATCGTCGAAGGTGGCGGCATCGTGCGCGCCATTCCCGCCCCGGGGGCCGGTGGCAACCCGCGCTCCTTCTTCGACAAGCTGAACGAATGGGCCCGCGCCGAGGGCGCTGGCGGGCTTGGCTACATCACCTTCAACGAGGCTGGCCCGCAGGGGCCGATCGCCAAGAATCTCGCCGCCGACCGCGCCGAGGCGATCCGCGAGGCCTGCGGGCTGAAGGCAGGCGATGCCGTGTTCTTTGCCGCGGGCAAGCCCGA
This sequence comes from Rhodospirillales bacterium, assembly GCA_028870815.1. Taxonomy (GTDB): domain Bacteria; phylum Pseudomonadota; class Alphaproteobacteria; order Acetobacterales; family Acetobacteraceae; genus Acidocella. Next base: position 602 of record JAGWOU010000461.1, read on the forward strand.
AACCGCCGCCAAGTTCGCGGGCGCGGTGCGCACCAAGCTCGGCAATGACCTTGGGCTGATCAAGGAAGGCGAATTCAAATTCTGCTGGATCGTCGATTTCCCGATGTTCGAGTATGACGAGGAGCTGAAGCAGGTCGTGTTCTCCCACAACCCGTTCTCCATGCCCCAGGGCGGCATGGACGCGCTGGAAAACCAGGACCCGCTGACCATCAAGGCGTTCCAGTACGATATCGTCTGTAACGGCATCGAACTCTCCTCCGGCGCCATCCGTAACCACCGGCCGGACATCATGCTGAAAGCGTTCGAGATCGCGGGCTACGGCCCAGAGGAAGTCGAAGCCCGCTTTGGCGGCATGCTGAACGCCTTCCGCTACGGCGCCCCACCGCATGGCGGCTCCGCGCCTGGCATCGACCGGATCGTGATGCTGCTGGCCGATGAGCCGAATATCCGCGAGGTCATCGCCTTCCCGCTCAACCAGCAGGGCGAGGATCTGATGATGGGCGCGCCCGCCCCCATCCCGGCTAACCGGTTGAAGGAGCTTTCCATCGCCCTGGCCCTGCCGCCGAAAGTGGTGAAGAGCTAAAACACCTTACATTTCTTGGGTTTTCAAACGCCGTCTTTCGTTCCGAAAGGCGGCGTTTTTTCGTTGCGGCACAGAATTCTTGACAACCGCCCAGAATCCCTTTTTGGTTCATAGCCTAACCAATGCGTGATAAAGAACGCGCAAACGTAAAGAAGAAAAATGGGAGATACGATCATGAGGAAAACCCGGCTTCTGGCGGGGGCGGCGATGTTTGCCGCGCTGGCCGCCCCGGCGGCAAAGGCAGGCAACCTGTATGTGTTTGGCGACAGCCTTTCCGATGACGGCAATCTTTATAAACTCACCGGCCTGCCGCCCGCGCCCTATTATGAGGGGCGGTTTTCCAATGGGCCGGTATGGGTGGAGTATCTGCCTGCTCTTGCCGGATTGAATTCCTCCTCGGCCAATAATTTCGCTTATGGTGGCGCCTTCACCGGCGACTTGACCATCGGCGGAGTGAATATAGGCACCAACCTGGAAGCCGCCTCCCTGCCCGGCATCAATACCGAGATTGCCGATTTCGCGGCGGCGGGTGGATCGTTCTCCGGCAACGATGTCGTTACGCTATGGGGCGGGGCGAATAATTATTTCG
>JAGWOU010000038.1 GCA_028870815.1 Rhodospirillales bacterium
GGGCGGCTCCATGGGCTCCGCCGTGGGCGAGGGCCTGGTGGCCGCCGCCCGCCTCGCCGTGCTGCAAAACGCCCCGCTCATCGTCTACACCGCCTCCGGCGGGGCGCGGATGCAGGAAGGTGCGATCAGCCTCATGCAAATGCCCCGCTCCATCATCGCCAGCCAGATGGTGAAGGAAGCCGGGCTGCCCTACATCGTGGTGCTGACAGACCCCACCACCGGCGGCGTCACCGCCTCTTTCGCCATGCTGGGCGATATCCAGATCGCCGAGCCCGGTACGCTTATCGGCTTCGCCGGTGCCCGCGTGATTGAGCAAACGGTGCGCGAGAAACTGCCCGAGGGCTTCCAGCGCGCCGAATATCTGCACCAGCACGGCATTATCGACATGGTGGTGAAACGCGGCGAGCTGACCGCCACGCTGGCGCGGATCATCTCGCTCGCCACCGCCAACAAGAAAGCCGCTTGACCAACGAGCTGCAACGCGAGGCCGGGGCCACCTTCTCGCGGCTGAAGGTGAGCGCGGCGCTGGAGCGGCTGCACAGCCTCTACCCGCGCATGATCGACCTGAAGATCGACCGGCTGCAACGGCTGCTCGCCGCCCTCGGCTCACCGGAAAAGCACCTGCCGCCGGCGGTTCACGTGGCGGGCACCAACGGCAAGGGCTCGGTCTGCGCCATCGCCCGTGCCGTGGCCGAAGCGGCGGACCTGCGTGCCCATGTTTTCACCTCCCCGCATCTGGTGCGGTTCAACGAACGCATCCGCCTCGCCGGCCAGCTTGCCACGGACGACCAACTCGCCGAAGCGCTGGACGCGATCGAGGCCGCGAACAAAGCCAATGAAATCACGGTGTTCGAGGCGATTACCGCCGCCGCGCTTTGGCTGTTCGCACGGGTACCGGCTGATCTCTGCATCATCGAGGTCGGCTTGGGCGGGCGGATGGACGCCACCAATGTCGTCTACCCCGCCGCCTGTGCCATCACCTCCATCTCGCTGGACCATCAGGATTTCCTCGGCAACACGCTGGAACTGATCGCGGGCGAGAAGGCTGGGATCATCAAGCCCGGCATCCCGGTTGTCACTGGCTACCAACCCGCGGAAGTCCTGGCCCGCATCGCCGCCGAGGCCGCGCAGCAGAACGCCCCGCATTTGCGCCGGGGGCTGGAATGGGCGGTCGAACCCACCCCAACCGGCATGGTGTTCAACGGCCTGGACCTTCCCCGCCCGGCTCTGGCCGGGCTGCACCAGGTGGAAAATGCGGGCATCGCGCTGGCTGCCCTGCGCGCCGCCGGGTTCAACATCCCGCCGGGCGCCATGGCTTTGGGCCTGCGCGCGGCTGAATGGCCCGCCCGGCTGCAAAGGCTGCACGGCCCGCTTGCCGCGTCCCTGCCTCAGGGTTCGGAATTATGGCTGGACGGCGCCCACAATCCCGGCGGCGCCGAAATCCTGGCCCAGCAGCTGCAGGATTGGGCCACACCCACCACCGTGATTTTGGGCATGAAACAGTCCAAGGACGTGGCGGAGTTCATCCGCATCATCGCACCGCACGCGGCCACGCTTTACGCGGTGGCGGAGCCGGAACAGCATCTCGCCCTGCCAGTGGAAAAAATCATCGAGGCTTCGGGCAACCGCGCCCTGCCGGGGCCGGACATCCGCGCCGCCCTGGCGCAGATCAACACCCCCGCCCGCGTGCTGATCTGCGGTAGTCTCTACCTCGCGGGCGAGGTTCTGAAGCTGGAGCAATTCACCGAATTGTCACACAACGCCTCGTAACCCTTGCTACAGGGCGCCGGTATTATCAGGAGCCGTTATGCAGCTAACTCGCCGTGAATTTGTTACCACCAGCGCCGTTCTGGGTGCCGGCGCCGCCCTGGCCCGCCCGGCCAGCGCCGAGGATGCGTCCATTTCCTTTTTGCTGGTGGGTGATTGGGGGCGGCATGGCTACCATCACCAACGCGACGTAGCGCGCCAGATGGGCCGCACCGCGCAGGCCATCAACAGCGCATACATTGTCTCCGTCGGCGATAATTTCTACGAGAACGGGGTGGAGTCGGTTTCAGACTGGCAATGGCACAGCTCGTTCGAAGATGTTTACACCGAGGCCTCCTTGCAGACGCCCTGGAAGATCATTCTCGGCAACCACGATTATCGCGGCAATGTGCAGGCGCAGCTGGACTACACCAAGCTAAGCCCGCGCTGGCGGCTGCCCGCCCGCTATTACGTGGAAACCACCGCCCTGCCCGGCGGCGCCACGGCGGCATTCTATTACCTGGACACGTCGCCCCTCATCAAAAAATACTACGGCACCCGCGTGGCCGTTGCCGGGCAGAACAGCCAGGAACAGCTCGACTGGCTTGACGCGAAGCTCGCCGCTTCAACCGCGGATTGGAACATCGTCATCGGCCATCACCCGATCTACACCGCGCAGTCCGATGCGGACGGGTACGACCATGACCAGCCGGATTTGATCGCCCGGCTGAACCCGATCCTGCAGAAACATCACGTGCCGCTCTATGTCTGCGGGCACGACCATATTCTGCAAGCGGTGAAGGTGGATGGCATTTCCTACGTCTGCACCGGCGCGGGATCGGAAACCTACGCGCCGGAGCCCGCCATTCGCGGCGGCTTTGCCTCCGGTTCGCATGGCTTCATGGCGGCGCGGCTCTCCGGCAAGCAGCTCGACTGGTCGTTCGTGGATGCGCAAGGCAACGCGCTTTATTCGCAATCCATCGTCAGGGCTTAAAGACTTACAAATCCACGCCTGAATAAGACCCGTTGATCGATTTATTGATCAACGGGAAATCCGCGAGAATGGCGGTGGTGGCAGCATATTCCAGCAACGGCCAGTGCAGCGTGCTGGCATCCGCCACAAACGCATCCTGGATTTGCCCGTTATCGATATTCAGCCAATGCCAGACGGGACCGCGGAAACTCTCCGCCACACCCAGCCCCATGCCGCTGGCGGCTTCCGGCGCCAACGCCAGCGGGCCTTCCGGCAGGCGTTCCAAAATCGCGCGGACCAGCCTGATGCTTTCGGGAATTTCCTCCAGCCTTATCTTAATTCGTGCCGCCACGTCACCTTCATGCAGCACCGGCACGGAAAGGCTCAGCGCCTCATAGGGCGGATAGCCCGGCGCCTGCCGCGCATCGCCGCCTTGGCCGGAGGCGCGGCCCACATAACCACCCGCATTATACGCCGCCGCCAGCGTGGGCGGCACCAGCCCCGCGCCCACCACACGGTCCTGCAGGCTGGCATAATCCTCGAACACGCGCGTCAGGCTCGGCAGCTCGCGCTCCAGCGCGTCCACCGCGTCCTCGATCGCCTCTGCGCCGCCTTCGGCAATGTCCCCCGCCACGCCGCCCGGCACCACCACATCCATCATCAGCCGATGGCCAAAGGCCGCTTCAGCGGCGGCGCAGAGATATTCGCGCATCAGGGCAAAGCGGAACTCCAGAAAGGCGAACCCGGCATCGCCCGCGATGGCACCAATATCGCTGGTGTGGTTGGCCAGGCGCTCGATCTCCGCCATCAACGCCCGCAGATAATGCGCACGTTCTGGCACCTGCGTCCCCAGCGCCGCCTCCGCCGCGCGGGCGAAGGCGATGGCGTGGGCCACGGTGGCATCGCCCGAAATCCGCGCCGCGTAACGCGCCGCCTGCCGGGCGGACTTGCCGCGCATCAGCCCCAGCGTGCCTTTATGGGCATAGCCCAGCCGCGCCTCCAGCTTCAGCACCTGCTCCCCCACCACCGAGAACCGGAAATGCCCCGGTTCGATAATCCCGGCATGGACCGGCCCCACCGCCACCTGATGCACGCCTTCCACATGCGGGGCCTTGAACTCCGGCCAAGCCGCCCGGCCATCCAGCTCGCGGAAATGTTCCACCGCCGTGCGGGTTTCGGCAAAGCCCGTGGCGGTATGGCCGTTCAAATCTTTCGCCAAACGCTGGAACCAGTTGGCGCCAAGGTAACTCAGGGCCGGATAGGCGCCGTCCTGCAATTCCACCGCCACCAACTCGTCCGGCTCGTAAAGCGCGTAAGCATGGGTGGAATCCGTCCAGAGCGCGATGAATCTCCCCTGATATGCCGCCCAGGCTTCTTGGGTAAGCAGCTTCATTGCAGCGCCTCCGCCGCATGCGAGAGCAGATGCACCAGCGGCAATGGCATGGCGAAGGCTACCAGAAATACCAGCGCCAGATGCGCCGCGATGAGCCAGGCGCTGCGCCCGGCGGGCTTGGGTTTCTCATGCGGGGCCTGGGCAAACAGCAGCGGCCCGATATTCCGCAGGATCGCCACGGCGCAGAGCAGCAGCCCCAGCCCCAGCGGCAGGGACATATAAGGGTTCTTCTGGATCGTCTGGCTGATGATGATGAACTCGCTGGCGAACAGGCCGGAGGGCGGCAGGCCGGAGAGCGCGAAAATGCAGCCCGCCAGCAGCCAGCCGATTTTTCGGTTCGCCTGCAACAGCCCGCGCATATGTGAGAACCCGTAATTCCCCGGCGCCGCCGGGCCGCGCAGGCTGGCGGCGCGGATCAACGCCAGGAACAGGCCGGATTTCAGCAGCGTGTGCAGCACCATATGCAGCAACCCGCCGAAGATCGCCGCCGGACCGCCAATACCGAACGCAAATGCCGAAATGCCGGATTGCTCGATGGAGGAAAACCCGAAAAACCGCCGTGCATCCCGCCGGCGGGAGAAGGAAAACGCCGCCAGAAACAACGATGCCAGCCCCAGGCTCAGCAGAAACGGCCCCGGCCGCATCGCATCCTGGTTGGCGACCAGCAGATGCCGGAAGCGCAGAATCGCCAGCAGCGCCACGTTGATAAGCAAGCCAGAGAGCGCGGTGGTCAGCGGTGCGGGGCCTTCGGCATAAGAATCCGGCAGCCAGCCATGCAGCGGCACCAAGGCCGCCTTGGTGCCGTAGCCGAACAGGATGAACACGAAGGCCAAAGTCAGCAACGCGCCGTCCATATGCGCGGCATGGGCGGAAAGTGCCCTGAAGCTCATCGCCGCGAAGCCAGGCCCCAAGGCGGGCTGCGCGGCCAGATAAACCAGCATGGTGCCGAACAGAGCGAGCCCGATGCCCACACCACCCAGGATGAAATATTTCCACGCCGCTTCCAGCCCCGTCGGCGTGCGGTAGAGGCTCACCCCCAAAGTCATGGCGATGGTGCCGCCTTCCATCGCCGCCCAGAGCACGCCGATATTATCCGCGTAAAGCCCCAGCAGGCTTGCCCCCAGCACGATCTGGAACAGTGTGTGGTAAAGCCGCCAGCGGCGTGCGGGCATCCGCACCGCGTCGGCACTCACGTAACCGATATTCACCAAGGCGGCCGTGAGCCCGACAAACCCCGCGACCGTGCCAAACAAGGCGGCCAGCGGGTCCACCGCCACCAACCCTTCGCTATGGCCCCAGAACACCGCCAAGGTGAGCCCGAACAAAGCCAGGCTGGCCACGGCATTGCCAATGGCCCCTTGGCGCGGCTTGCCCACCAGCCCCAGCAGAGCCGCCGCCACAAATGGCAGCGCAATGGCGAGACCTGCGAAATTCATCGCCCCCGCCTTTCAATTTTCTCAAGCCCGGAGAGGTCCAGCGTGTCGAAATGCTCACGGATGCGGAGCAAAAACACTCCCACCACCAGAAACGCCAGCAGCACAAGGAGTGCCACCGAAAACTCCGCCACAAAGGGCATTCCCGGCATGCCGATGGCCGCCAGTACCAACCCGTTTTCCATGGAGAGAAACCCGATGATCTGTGCCAGCGCGTTGCGCCGCACGATCATCAGCAGCAGCCCCAGCAGCACCACCGAGAGCGCGATGGCCAGATCCTCCCGCGTGAGGGAGATGGAGCTCATGGTCGTCGGCAGCACCACCAGCACCGCGATGCCGATGAGCGCGAGGCCGAGGATCATCGACACCGCCATGGGCAGGGCCGTTTCCACCGCGCGCACCATATTGAAGCGCAACACAATTTCCCGCAGCCCCCAGGGCAGCAGCACCGCCTTCAGGGCGAAGGTGATAATGCCGGTGAGGTAGAGATTGATTTCATGCTGCGCGAAGCCCTGCCAGAAAGCGGCCGCGGCCAATACCAAGGCTTCCATCTGATACAGCGTGATCATCGCCGCCAGCCGCCGCTGTGAAAGTTGCAGGAAGGCGCACAGCAGAATGATACCGCCCAGCAGATGCGCGAGGGAAAATGTCAGGCTCATGCGCCGATCCTCGCCGCCACGAACAGGAACACGCTGGCCAGCATGCCCAGCAGCAGCGCCGCGCCCAAAAACTCCGGCACCCGGAACACGCGCATCTTGGCGCGCGACACCTCGAACACCGAGAGGGCCACGGCCATCACCAGCAGCTTGCCCACCCACAGCGCCAGCCCGCCGGGCCAGGAAAGAATTTCCGCCGCCCGCGCCATACCGAAGGGTAGGAAAATTGTTCCGATCAGGTTCATCCAGGCCAGCAGCCGCAGCATCCCGGCAAACTCCAGCAGCGCCAGCAGCCGGCCGGAATATTCCAGCCCCATTGCCTCGTGCACCATGGCCAGCTCCAGATGGCCGGAAGGGTTGTCGGTGGGGATGCGTCCGGTTTCGGTCAGCGCCACGGTGAGCATCGCCGCCAGGGCAAAGCCGAGGGAGACGGAAATGCCGATATGCGCCGTGCGGAAGACGGTGGCGATGCCGTCCAGGCTCGTATCATGCGCCAGCAGCGCGAAGGCCAGCAGCAGCACCAGCAACGCGCCCTCGGCGAAAATACCGAACAGGGCCTCCCGCGCAGCACCTGCCCCGCCGAAACTGAACCCGGTCTCCAGCCCGCCCAGCATGGTCGCGGCCCGCGCCAGGGCGAACAGCCCGACAATGGTGACATAATCCCCCGCCTGGGCGGTGAGCATACCGGTGGCGAAGCTGGGGATCAGCATGGTGGCCACGGCAAGGGCCAGAAACACCCCCAACGGCCAGAGGGTGAACAAATCCGTCGCCGTATCCGGCACCAATGTGCTTTTGCGCAACAGCTTGGCCAGATGCCGATAGGGTTGCAGCACAGGCGGCCCGCGCCGCCCCAGCAGCCAGGCGCGCAGCTTGTTCACCAGCCCCATCAGCAAGGGCGCGCCGGCGAAACAAAGCGAGATATGCAAGGCGGTGGCGATTAAGGCGAGGGCGAATGCCAGCATGCTCAACCTCCCTGCCCCAGCCCGAGTGCGAGCAGAAACGCCACCAGCACCGCGAAGACAAAGGCCAGGCGTTCCCGGATGGTGGCCCGGCGCACGCGTTCAGCCAGGCGGATCAGCCGCGTCTGTATCCGGAATAACGGGGCAAGCAGAAAACGCTCGGCCGGGTCGGTCATGCCGGCCCCCAGCAGTCCCTTGCCCATGACGCGCATGACGGGCTCGGCAAAGCCGGTGGCGCTGGCTTGGGTGTGCGGGTCGCCAAAGGGCAGCCAGGCGGGCGGGCGGCCAAAGCCGCCATTCCAGGCCGGAACCTCACGCAGGCCGCGCACGCCCCAGCGCGTTTGCACGAATCCGGCGGCCAGGGCGGCCAGCCCGGCCAAAATCAGCAATGTAACCGGCGCATAGGCCAGAGGCGGGGTTTGCGCTTCTGGCGCCAGCAGCATGATCACCGGGTTCAGCAGATCCAGCAGCAGCCCTGGCACCAAGGCCACGGGAATGGCCAGCGCGCCCAGCAGCGCCATGGCCACGAAGGGCCCGCGCCGCATATCCTCAGCTGCCGCCGCATGCAGGCTGCGCGGGCGGCCCAGAAATCCCAGGCCGATGATCCGCACCGCCGCCCCCAGCGCCAGCGCGGCACCTATGCCCAGCACCGCCAGCAGGGCGGAAAACCCGATGCGCGCCAGAATGCCCCCCGTGGCCGCCGCGCCGATGACCGCATGAAACAGCAGAAATTCCGGCGCGAAACCGGGCCCCAAGGGCAGTGCGGCCATGCCCGCCGCGCCCAGCAGCATCAGTGCACCCAGCCGGGGCATGCCGCGCATCAACCCGCCCAGCCAGTTGAGCGAGGTGGTGCCGGTGGCGTGCTTCACCTCTCCGGCGCCGATGAACAAAAGCGGCTTGAACAGCCCATGCGCCACCGCGCATAGCAGCGCCGCCTGCAAAGCCACGCCGGAAAGCTCAGCATCGCCTATCGCCTTGGCATAGAGCGCCAGCCCCAGCCCCACGGTGATCAGCCCCACATGCTCGACCGTGGAGCAGGCCAGAGCCGTTTTCAGCTCCACCTCCAGCACCGTGCGCAATGCGCCGATAAGCACGGACAGCGCCCCCGCCGCCGCCAGCGCCTCGCCCCACCAGGGCTGCTGCGCCGGGGCCAGATTTATGAAGGCGTAGCGGATGAGCACATAGAGTGCCACCTTCACCATGCCGCCGGACATCAACGCTGAAACACCCGCCGGGGGGGCAGGATGGGCGCGCGGCAGCCAGCTATGCAGCGGCGCCAGCCCGGCCTTGGCCCCCGCCCCAAGTGCGATCAGCACAAAGGCCAAGGATGAGGCGGGCAGAAACAAAGCTGGGATCAGGCAGGCGCCGGAGAAAATCGCCACCCCGGCATACAGCGTCGCGGGTTTGCGGTCCCCCTGCATCACCAGCAGCCAGGAGGCGGCGCTCATCAGCTCGAACCCGAAGATCAGGGTAAACCCATCGGCCGCCAGCAACGCCAGTGCCATACCCAGCACGAACGCCCAGAACGCCACCGAGGCCCGCATGCCCGCCACCGAAGCCGCCACTACCTGCGGCAGCAAAATGCAGCCAAACAGCAGGGACAAGGCATCGAGATGCAAATGCATCCCCTGCCCCGGCAAGCCGAACATCAGGCCGATGGAATTTCCCACGACTCCCACCTACCAAACCGGCCTCCGCGCCGCCAACAGCCGATACAAAAGAAAAGGCCCTCCCGCGAACGGGAGAGCCCTTGCCCCGACTGGCGTGGTTGAGCTTATTTCAGCAGGTCGGCCACGGCGGCCTGTTCTTCCAGCAGCTCGTTCAGCGTGTGGTCCAGGCGGGACCGGGAAAATTCGTCCACCAGCAACCCCTCGACGCGCTTGTACTTGCCGCCCTCACAGGTGACCGGCACGCCGAACATCACATCCTCGGGGATGCCGTAGGACCCATCGGACGGGATGCCCATGGAGACCCATTTGCCGTTTGTGCCCAGCACCCAGTCCCGCACATGGTCGATGGCCGCATTGGCGGCGGACGCGGCGGAGGAGAGGCCACGCGCCTCGATGATGGCGGCACCACGCTTGCCGACGGCGGAGAGGTAGGTGTTCTTGTACCAGTCCTCGTCATTGATGATCGCGGGCATCGGCTTACCGGCGCCGGTGGCGTTGCGGTAATCAGCATACATGGTGGGGGAGTGGTTGCCCCACACGGCCACCTTCTCAATCTCCTTTACCGCCACGCCGGATTTTTCCGCCAGCATGGAAACCGCGCGGTTATGGTCCAGCCGCAGCATCGCGGTGAAGTTCTCCTTCGGCAGATCCGGCGCGGATTTCATGGCGATATAAGCATTCGTGTTGGCCGGGTTGCCGACCACCAGCACCTTCACGTCGCGCTTTGCCACATCGTTCAGCGCCTTGCCCTGAACCTTGAAGATCTCGGCATTGGCGACCAGCAGGTCGCGGCGCTCCATACCCGGCCCGCGTGGGCGGGAGCCGATGAGAATGGCGATGTCGGCATCCTTGAAAGCGACATTCGGATCGTCGGACGGGGTGACGCCCGCCAGCAGCGGAAAGGCACAATCGTTCAGTTCCATGATGACGCCGTTCAGCGCCTTTTGCGCCTGCGGCAGGTCCAGGAGATTCAGAATAACCGGCGTATCCTTGCCGAGCAGATCGCCATTGGCGATACGGAACAGAATGGCGTAGCCGATCTGGCCAGCCGCACCGGTGACAGCCACGCGCACGGG
>JAGWOU010000462.1 GCA_028870815.1 Rhodospirillales bacterium
TTCCTGCTATGGTAAGGTCAAGCCCTGCCGCGCGTGTCTGCTTTCAAGCAACGCGCTCTGGATCAAAGCCACCCGCCCCACAAATTATCTACCCCTGTGGCTGTAACAGTGCCTGCAATGCGCCGGGGGGCAGGTTGAGCGGCGCGAAATTTTGGGGCGGCGCGAATTCATAAGAGGGTTGGGGCGCAAAACTGACGGAGGTGGCGGTGACGACGGCATTGCCATGGCCGTTCTGCCCGGTGAGGTGCAGGATAACGCCGTCAGGGGTGATGCAGGCGTGGGCGGTGCCGTGCTGGTCTGTCACCAGATAACGCTGGCAGGGCAGGCCGGCATAAAAGCCGGGGCCGAGCGGGCTGAAGCGGGCATTGTCGGCGTGGTAGATTTCCGAGGTGAGGGCTGAGAAATCCGGCGCCTGGACGATGGCGTGCAGGGCCGGCACCACGATTTCGGCCTGGTCGGCGGGCAGATTGGCCAGAACGTAGAAGCCCGAGGGGCTATCTACCCGGGCGAGTTGGTCAGCGGCGTCGTAGCTGAGCTGATAGCTGGCGGGGGGCTGGCCGGTGCCGGAGAGGGTGTATTGCACCACCACGTCGCGGCTGGGCAGGTAAACTGGGGTTGCGGCGGCGAGCGCCGGGGTGAAGGCCGCCAAAGCGGCGATGAGCAGATATTTCATGGAACCTCTTTCCGCATGGCCTCAAACTCGCGCAGCAATGCGGCAGGATCGGGGCGGAGAGGAAAGCGCGCCTGAACTTCCACGGCTTCGGCCAGCATGGTGTGGTAGGTGCCGCGCGGCACCTCCTGCGCGCCGAAGCGGGCGAGATGGGTGGTGATGAATTGGGTGTCCAGCAGCGTGTAGCCGCCGAGGCGCAGGCGGGCGACGAGATGCGCTAGGGCAATTTTCGAAGCGTCCGTGGCGGTGGAGAACATGCTTTCACCGAAAAACACCCCACCCAGGGCCGCGCCGTACAGCCCGCCGACCAGCTTGCCATCTTCCCAGCTTTCCACGCTATGCGCGAAGCCAAGGCGGTAGAGCTCGACGAACAGGGTTTCGATCTCGTGGTTTATCCAGGTTTCCGGGCGGTTGCTGCGCTGGGCGGCGCAGGCGGCTATGGTGCCTGGAAAATCTTCGTCCGCGGTGACGGTGAAGCGGGAGCTGCGCAGGGTTTTCATCAGGCTGCGCGGGATATGAAAGCCGTTCAGTGGCAGCACGCCGCGCGAATCCGGGTCCAGCCAGTGCAGGGTCCGGCTTTCCCGCGACTCCGCCATGGGAAACAGCCCCAGCCGGTAGGCGCGAAGCAGCAGATCCGGTGTGAGAACAAATGGCCGCGCGGACATGAGGAGAATTTCACATCGTAAGGCGCGGAGTTCAAGGTAAACCCGCATGCATGAAAAAAGCCCCAGACCAGCGGCCTGGGGCTTACGCCTGCGTAAGCGGACGCTTTAGCGCACGGTTGAGGACATGGCCCAGAAATGGCCGTGGACCAGGCCGTCGTCATGGTGGTCGTCTTTGGCTTCGTGGTTGCGGGAGGGTTCCGCGCCGCGCGGAGCCTGAACGGATAGAAGCTGGTAAGGATGGGCATCACGCGCCACCACCGCACCATTCCCAAGCCCGTTGGGAGAGAGGCTCGGGGTCGTTTGAAAACGCATGTTGGCACTCCTTTCCTGAAAGAGACGTCTTCACCAACGCGGCTGGGAAAGTACGGGTGGGAAGGGTGCCGCGCCGGTGAAGATGAGAGTGAAATATTTACATTGCGCTGCAAATTCTATGG
>JAGWOU010000463.1 GCA_028870815.1 Rhodospirillales bacterium
AAACAGAAATGGCCGGGTTTCGCCAAACTCCTCACCGAAAAAGATCATCGGTATTTGCGGCGTAAGCAGAAGCACCGCCGTGGCGGCGCGCAGGGCATCCGGGTGCGCGAGTTGGCGCAGCCGCTCGCCAAAGGCACGGTTGCCCACTTGGTCGTGGTTCTGCAGGCAGATCACGAAAGAGGTGCTGGGCAAATGCGCGCTGGGTTCGCCGCGCTTCTTGCCGCCAGCATGGGCCGAAGGCTCGCCTTGATACGCAAAGCCTTCCGCCAGGCAGCGCGCCAATTGCTGTGCAGGATTCTGGAAGTCCTCGTAATATGCTTCTTTCTCGCCGGTGAGCAGAACATGCACGCAGTGATGAAAATCATCCGCCCATTGCGCATCGAAATTACGCGGCCCGCCGCCGATCAACCCGGAATCGTTCTCCTCATTCTCTAAAATCAGATGCACATGCCGGCCCGGCGCAGCGGCGCGGATTGCCTCCGCCAACTCATGCAGAAACGGCCTATCTTGGATCGCGTGCACCGCGTCGAAACGCAAACCGTCGAAGCGGTAATCGCAAATCCACTGCAGGGCGTTGCCGATAAAGAAATCCCGTACCTCGCGCCGACGGAAATCGATCGCCTCGCCCCAGGGTGTGGACACATCCTCGCGGAAGAAATCCCGCGCATAGAGGCGCAGATAATTTCCGTCAGGCCCAAAATGATTATAGACAACATCGAGAAACATCTGCAGGCCCAGGCCGTGGGCGGCGTCCACCAGTGCCTGCAATTCCTTTGGCGTGCCATAGGCCGTGTCAGGCGCGTAGGGCAGCACGCCATCATATCCCCAGTTCCAGCGCCCAGGGAAGTCAGCCACCGGCATAAGTTGAACCGCCGTTATGCCTAGCGCCGCCAAGCGCGGAAGTTGCGCCATGATACCGGCGAACCCACCGCACAGACCCGCATGGAGCTCATAGATCACGGTCTCCGCTAATGGCCGGCCGCGCCACTCCGGATGCTTCCAGTCAAACGCATGATCAGTGACGAGGCTCGGGCCATGCGTGTCATCCGCCTGGGCACGGGAAGCTGGGTCTGGCACCAGCGTATCGCCGTCGATCCGGTACCGGTACTCAGCCCCCACCGAAACAGCGCCGCGCGCCCGCCAAACTCCGTTTCCATCGCGCTCCATCGGCAGTGTGGCATCCTGCAACACCACCTCCACCCCTTCCGCCTGCGGCGCCCAAAACGTGAATTCCGTGCCACCGCCTGGGGTTTTGATCGCGCCGAAGGTGTTGCGCATCACGTTGGCACACTGGCCGCGAGCACACTGGCCGCGAGCAATACCACCGAGCGCGCCTCCACCTTCACCTTGCCATTCTCGAGCACTTCCTCACCCAGGTCAGGGCGCGCGCTATCCAGCACAAGTAACCAGTCAAGCTTCGGGCCAGGGATCACGAAGTCCCGCGCCTCCTCGGCTGCGTTGAACATCGCGATGGTCAAATCCACCTCGCTGTCCACCTGCACGGCCCGCCGAAGCGAAAACATATGGGCCGCCGCATAGGCCCAGTCCTCAGCATCCAATGGCTTGCCGGCCTCATCAAACCAAGCCGCCTCCTGAATACCCGGCAAAACTTCCTCCTTGCCATGCAGGAAGCGGGTAGTGTGCAAACTGGCATGCTTGGCGCGCAACCCGATCGCGCTTCTGGTAAAGGAGGCCAGCCTCTGCGCCTCGTTCGGTGCATCGGCCAATATGCCGGACCAGTCTACCCAGGAAATCTC
>JAGWOU010000464.1 GCA_028870815.1 Rhodospirillales bacterium
ATCACCGCGCCGATCTCAGCCGGCATCGCCCTTACGCTGCAAGGCGCCGGCTATGCTGAAACCGGCACCGGGGCCATCGCCGCGCAAACCCTCACCACCGGGGCAGGCAGCCTTTCCGGCGGGCTGGCATTGGGCGGGAGCAATACCATCGGCACGCTTGGCGCGCTGCTGGCAGGCGGCAATGTGCAGTTGGCGGATACCTCCCCGCTCGCCATCGCCGGGCTGGTCTCCACTCCGGGCACCCTCATCGTCACCGGCAATGGCGCGGTGAACGAGACGGCGGGTGGCGTGCTGAGCCTCGGCGGATTTGGCAGCGGCACCGGCAGCATCGGCGGCGCGGTCTCTTTAACCAATGCCAACAACATCGGCACTTTAGGGGCGCTGACCGCAACCGGGAACATCGTGATCGACGATGCGGGTACGATGACGCTGGGCGGGGCGGTGAGCGCCGGCACCAGCCTGGCGCTTGCCGCCAACGGGCTGGTGGCGGGTGGCGGCAGCCTGAGTGCGGGCACTATCGCGCTGGCACCCTATGACAACGGCACCGTCGATCTCGGTGGCACCGCCATCACCGGCTTGCAGATTTCGCAATCGCTGGTGAACGAACTGGACCCCGCTGCGGTGGTGGTTCTGGGCAGTGCTGCCGGACATGCCGCCAGTTCCATCCTCACCGAAGGCGCGGTGAGTTTCGCCAATGCCCTGGCCGCGCTGGACAGCACCGGCGGCATCACCCAGACCGGCACGCTCACCGGCGCGGTCACCGGCACCACGTTCGACCTCAATGCCACCAGCGTGGCGCTGGACGGTGTGGTGAACGCCACCCTGCTCAACCTCAACGCCAGCGGAGCCGTCACCCAGGCCAGCACCAGCGCGCTGAACCTCTCCACCCTCGCCGGCACCGGCACCACATCAGGCAACATCGTGCTCGGCGGCGCCAACAACATCGGTACTTTGGGCGCACTGACCGCAACCGGGAACATCAACCTCCAGGACAACGCCATCCTCAACGTCAAAGGCGCCGTATCGGCCGCAATGATCACTCTGTCAGCGGCGGGGCTGGACCTTGCCAGCCAGATCAGCGCCAGCAGCCTCTCGGTCCTGGACAGCTCCGGCAGTCTCAACCAATCCGGCGGCAAATTGACAGTCGGCACGCTCTCCGGAAGCATCGCCAATAACGCCAGCCTGAACAGCACCCAGAACAGCATCGGCACGCTGGCGAACTTCACCGTCGGCGGCACACTGAATCTCACCGACCGGACCGCGCTGACCCTGAATGGCGACATCACCGCCAAAGACACTCTCGCGGGCGCGCTGGATCTGACCAGCAGCGGCAGCCTCAGCCAAAGTGGCACATTGTCTGGCATCAGCATCAGCCTAAGCGGCACAAACCTGGCGCTGGACGGCACGGCAAACGCCACCACGCTGACCCTGGATGCAACCAGCAGCGTCAGCCAGGCTGGAACCGGCGTGCTCTCCGTCGCCACCCTGAGCAGCAACACAACAGCCAGCGGTGCCATCCTGCTCGGCGGCACGGCCAATGCCATCGGAACATTAGGATCGCTTGCCGCCGGGCAGAATATCCTCATCGCGGATGCCCAGACCGGCGCCATCACCGCGCCGATCTCAGCCGGCATCGCCCTTACGCTGCAAGGCGCCGGCTATGCTGAAACCGGCACCGGGGCCATCGCCGCGCAAACCCTCACCACCGGGGCAGGCAGCCTTTCCGGCGGGCTGGCATTGGGCGGGAGCAATACCAT
>JAGWOU010000465.1 GCA_028870815.1 Rhodospirillales bacterium
GCCCGCCGTCCAGCACCCGCACCTTGTCATGGCCGAACACGCGGAACATCCACCACACGCGCGGGGCGGAGAAAATGCCGCGCTGGTCATAGACAATCACCAGCGTTTCATTGCCGATGCCCATGGCTGAAACGGCTGCGGCGAAGCCTTCCGGGCTGGGGAGCATGTGCGGCAGGCCGGCTGTCTGGTCGGCCACCTTGTCGATGTCGAAGAACCTCGCCCCTGGAATATGCGACGCGGCGAAATTCGCTTCAGCGTTCTGGTTCTCGTTCGGCAGGAAATAGGTGGTATCCAGCAGCGTCACGCCCGGCTGGCCGAGCACCGTCCGCAAGGCGCTAGGCTGGATCAGCGAATCCATCAGCCGCGCGCGGCGGCCACTAGAGCTCGTACCCGCTCCGCTGCTGCCGCGCCCTTTACGGCTTCCCGCCAGGTAAGTTCCGCAACACGCTGATGTGCCGCCACGGCATCCTCGGCGCCCGTAATCATTGCCACGCCGGGCTGGATGTTTGGCGGCGAATCAGAGGGAAAGGGGTTGATCGCCAGCGTCGCGCGCTCACGTGAGCGGAGCAGAGTGAACGGACCGTTCGGTTCGCCTTGTGCCATCAGCCCAAGTTGCAAGCCGATCGGCTCGCTTTCCATCAGATTGATGATCAAATCCACTTCCCGCAGGGCCGCTTCCTGCGCGATGGCGCGCAGCTTGTCGGAGACGCGGACCGTCGGAGCAATACCCTCGGCCAGGAATTTCTGGATGGACGCGGTGGTAAGTATGCCGATAATTGAGGGTTTGCGTGCCTGATACATCTGCTTGCGGGCAATCATCACGCTCATCAGTTGTTCCGAGGCGGCACGGGCGGCAAGTTTTTCGGCGCCCATGGATTCGGCCTGTTCCTCAAATATCTGGCCGAGTACCGCATCATAATAGTCAGAGGTGATAAGATAGCATATCGGCCCGAAAACCTGGAGGATTTGGTCCGCCGTCTCTTCTATCTGGCGCAGCCGTTCCGCGTAGCCAACGGGCTTCGCATAATACTCGACACCGATGCCAAGCAGCGTCAGCGGTGAGATTTTTAGCAGCTCTGCCAAACGGTTAACGGTATCGAGCTTGATGACCTCACCTTTCTCGTACCGATACAATGCAGCCCGGGACACACCCAGTCTGGCGGAAATCTCCTCCGCCTTCAGACCAGATTCCATACGGTAGGCCCGCAATTGCTGGCCGATCTCATTAAAGCGCATCAGTCCTCACTTCCCCCACCAGGCTGTCGCAGGCCGTGCATAATTCCTAGATTAAATCTCAGAAATCAAGCTTAAGTTCCAGAGAAATATCTGTATGGCCGCTTTGTGTCGTTTTTCTTAAAATCGGCTGGGTAATGAGATTTGTCCCATTCCATTGCAGTCTTGCGGGATTTGGGGAAGCCCTGCACAGAGACAATCATGAAACCCGACCGGTTTATTCTGCTTGCCTTGGCGATTGCCCTTGGGCTTGGCTGCGCCCTGATCCTGCTGCCGTTTCTGCCTGCGATGATATGGGCCGCGATTCTCGTGTTCTGCCTATGGCCTGTTTATACGAAATTGAGCGGATTCGTCAGGCCCACCGTCGCGGCGTTTGTCATCACGCTGGTGGTTGCCGTGGTGCTACTGGTGCCGCTCGTGCATCTCGCGCTGGTGCTGGCGAAAGAAGCGCGGGACAGCCGGGGCTGGTTGACGGATGTTTTGCAAAACGGCTTGCCGCCCGCGCCGGGAT
>JAGWOU010000039.1 GCA_028870815.1 Rhodospirillales bacterium
GTGGTTTCGAGCCTTGTCTTTGGCTTTCTCCATATCACCAACGCGCATGAGAGCGTGATCGGCATTGCGAATGTGTGCGGGGCTGGGCTGCTTCTCTGCCTGGGGCTCAAACGCACAGGCTCATTGTGGTGGCCCATCGGGTTTCATGCGGGGTGGGATTTCTCGGAGAATTTTATCTATGGCACGCATGATAGCGGCCAGGCCTGCGCCGGCGCGTTGCTGGACACGCTGCCCCATGGCGTGGCGTGGTTGTCGGGCGGGATGGCCGGGCCCGAGGGCAGCCTGTTTGGGCTTGGCGTGGAATTACTGGCGGCGGGCGCGATGCTTCTGTTTTTGCGCCCCGGCACAACGGTTTTTGATATGGATCGTTGCGCTCCTAAGGGGTAAGCAGATTCCATGAGTTCAATTGGCAAGACCGTCCCTTTACGCCATCCGGTCGCCATCAATCTGGCGGAACGGCCTGCTGCCTCTGCCTGCGATGATTGCGGTGCGCGCCATATTGGGCTGTGTGATGCGCTGTCGGACGATGAACTGGTGTTTCTGGCCCGTGCCGCGCATAATATGAGCCTTCCCGCCGGCAAGCAGTTCATGGAGGAAGGCGAGCCCGCCCAGCATTTCTACAACGTGAATTCCGGCACTGTACGACTGTTCAAGGCGCTGCCTGATGGGCGTCGCCAGATCACCGGGTTCGCTGGGCCCGGCCATTTTATTGGTCTTGCGGCGACGGATATGAACATCGTCTCCGCCGAGACGATGGAGCCCGTCCAGTTGTGCCGCTTCTCCCGTGCCGGGCTGCATACCATGCTAGCCGAATATCCTGTGCTGGAGCGCAAACTGCTGGATGTCGCCATGCATGAGCTGGTACTGAACCAGCAGCAGATGCTGCTTCTGGGCCGCAAGACCGCGCTGGAGCGGATTGCGAGCTTCCTGATCTACTGGGCACGGCGCCAGGAAATTTGCGGCGAAGGCAAGTTGCCCCGCCCGAACGCGAAACTTGCTTTGCCGCTTTCGCGCACAGACCTCGCCGATTACCTGGGGCTGACGATCGAAACCGTCTCCCGCTCGCTCAGCCGGCTGAAAAAAAGCGGGCTGATCGAGATACCCAGCACTCATGACATCGTTTTGCTGCGCCCGCAGGCATTGGAGGATATCGCCGACGCAACCAATTGATGCGCATCAAGGTGTAAAACAGCCTAATCTGGCAGAAACAAACCAAGATGAATGGAGGATGCCATGATTGTCTCCGAGATTATGACCAGCAACCCGATCGCGGTGCAGCCGAAAACCACGGTGGCCGATGCGGCGCGGATGATGCTGGCCAACCATGTGAGCGGGCTGCCGGTGCTGGATGAAAACGGTGCGCTGGTGGGAATGGTGACGAAGGGCGATTTGCTGCGCCGCGCCGAGATTGGCACCGAGGGCGAGCAGGCGGGCTGGCTGAAGGCTTTGCTGCAACCGGCTTCCGTGGCGGCTGATTATGTTGTCACGCATTCCCGCCATGTTAGCGGCGTGATGACGCATAACCCGGTTTTTGTGACGCCCGGCACCACGGTGGCGGAAGTGGCGCATCTTATGTTGCGAAAGCGGATCAAACGCTTGCCGGTGGTGCAGGATGGCCGGTTGCTCGGCGTGGTGAGCCGGACCGATCTGCTGAAGGCGCTGGCCGCGAAGTTGATCCAGGCTTCCGTCGAAACCAGCGATGACGAGATCCTGAAATTCATCAAAAGCGAGATCGAGAAGGCAAACTGGGCGCCGAAGGCAGGTTTGCGCGTGGCGGTGAAGGACAAGGTGGTGACGCTGGAGGGAACCATCTTTTCCGACGATGAGCGGCGCGGGGTGATCACCATTGCCGAGAACGCGCCTGGCGTGAAAGAGGTGAGGGACGAACTGGCGTTTGTTGACCCCGCCTCGGGGCTGGCGTTTCCGCCCACCGCTTAAAATCCGGCGTGGCTTATTCCGCGGCGGCGCGCAAGGCGAGGCCGGCACCAAGCGGCGCCAGCGGCAGGGCGGCCAGCAGCATCGCGAAAAGCATGTAAAGCGGTGCCGCGGGTTGCGGGCTTTCCGCCGCCGCAGTGCCGAAGATAAGGCTGGGGATCATCAGCGGCAGGGTGATAAGCGGCATCAGCATGGCGCCGCGCCGCGCCCCGGTGGTGAGTGCGGCCGCCAGCGTGCCGAGCAGCGAGAAGATGAGCGTGCCAGGCAGCAGGCTCACCAGCAATAATGGCAGCGAAGCGGCTGGCAGGCGCAGCATGATGGCGAGCGGGCCGGCGATGATGAGCAGCGGCAGGCCGGTTGTGAGCCAGTGCACGGTGGTTTTGGCGGCGGCGATGGCGTAGGCCGGCCAGCCGGAAAGCAGTAGCAGGTCAAGTGTACCGTCCTCGAAATCCGGCCCGAAAAGGCGCTCCAGCGGCAACAGCGCTGCCAGCAGGGCGGTAACCCACACCACGCCGGGCGCGATGTGGCTAAGAACAGCCGGGTCTGGCCCCGCCCCAAAGGCGAACAACGTGCCGGTGATGACGAAAAACAGCAGGGCCGCCATGCTTTCGGCGCCATGCCGCAGGGCGAGGCGCAGTTCCCGCGCGATCAACTCTATCATAGCGCCAGCACCTGCGTGTCCGGCAGCTCAAGCGGCGTGTGGGTGCTGGCGATGATGAGGCCGCCGCGCTGTCTTTGCGCCGTGCACAACCCCAGGAAGCGTTGGATGGACCCGGAATCGAGCCCGGTGGTTGGCTCATCCAGCAGCCAGAGCGGCTTTTGCGCTGCCGCCATGCGCGCGATGGCCAGGCGCCGCTTTTGCCCGGCGGAGAGAAAACGCGCAGGCAAATGCGCGAAGCTTTCCAGCCCCATCAGCGCCAGCGCGGCTAGCGGCGCTTGCTCTGCCGGGGTGAGAGCGGGCTTCACCGCGTCCTGGTGCCCAAGCCAGCCTATCCGGGCCGCATGCGCCTCGTGGTCCGCCAAAGCGGGTTCATCGTTCCAGAACAACGCGCCGGCCGCCAACGGCGTTAGCCCCGCCAAAGCGCGCAGCAGGCTGGATTTGCCCGCGCCATTGGCGCCGCGCAGAACAAGCATGTCCCCAGGGCGTAGCGCGAAGCCGATGCCGTTGAGAATCAGCCGGTCGCCGCGGAAAATGGAAAGATTTTCGGCCTTGAGCAGAGGTGTGGGTCCTGGTTACGGAATAGACGGGTGAATACGGCTATGGTTTAAGCCGGGGCAAATCTCAAGCGGCACCAAGGAAAGGTTTTGCGCAATGACAGCGATCGGTCACGATAGCCTGCAAACCACAAAAACCCTCAACGTCGATGGCAAGTCCTACGAATATTTCTCGTTGCCGGCGGCGGCCGCCAAGCTGGGCGATATTTCCAAACTGCCCAAGACGCTGAAGATTTTGCTGGAGAACGCGCTGCGCTTTGAGAACGGGGCCAGCTATACGGTGGATGACGCCAAGGCGATTATCGGCTGGCTGGAAAAAGCCTCCTCCACCAAGGAAGTGCCTTTCAAGCCCGCCCGCATTTTGATGCAGGACTTTACCGGCGTGCCGGCGGTGGTGGATCTGGCGGCGATGCGCGATGGCATCGGCAAGCTGGGCGCGGCCCCTGAGAAGGTGAACCCGCTGATCCCGGTGGATCTGGTGATCGACCACTCGGTGATGGTGGATTACTCCGCCTCCCACGATGCCTTGCAGAAGAACATCGACCTTGAGTTTGAACGCAATGCAGAGCGTTACCGCTTCCTGCGCTGGGGCCAGGATGCGTTCAATAATTTTCGGGTTGTGCCGCCCGGCACCGGCATATGCCACCAGGTGAACCTGGAATATCTGGCGCAGGTGGCCTGGACCTCCGAGAATGGCGGCAAGACCTACGTTTACCCCGACACGCTGTATGGCACCGACTCCCACACCACCATGGTCAATGGTCTGGGCGTGCTGGGCTGGGGCGTGGGCGGCATCGAGGCTGAGGCCGCGATGCTTGGCCAGCCGATTGCCATGCTTATCCCGGATGTCGTCGGTTTCAGGTTGACCGGCAAACTCTCCGAGGGCGTTACCGCGACCGACCTTGTGCTGACCGTGACGCAGATGCTGCGCGCCAAGAAGGTCGTCGGCAAGTTTGTCGAGTTCTATGGCGAGGGCATGGCAGAGATGGCGCTGGCGGACCGCGCCACCATCGCCAACATGGCCCCGGAATATGGCGCCACTTGCGGCTTCTTCCCGGTTGACGAGGTGACGCTGGATTATCTGCGCCTCTCGGGCCGGGATGAGCACCGTATCAAGCTGGTTGAGGAATACACCAAGGCCCAGGGCCTGTGGCGCGACGAGCATGAGCCGGTCTTTTCCGACACGCTGGAGCTGGATCTTTCCACCGTGCAGCCCTCTTTGGCTGGGCCGAAGCGCCCGCAGGACCGCGTGCTGCTGAAGGAAGCTGCTTCCGCCTTCAAGGCCGAGCTGACCAAGAGCCTGGGCGTGCCCGCCGATGCCGTTGCCAATAAGGGCGCCGTGGCTGGCACCAATTACGAGATCACCCATGGCGATGTGGTGATCGCGGCTATTACCTCCTGCACCAACACCTCCAACCCTTACGTGCTGGTGGCCGCTGGGCTTGTGGCCCGCAAGGCCCGTGCGCTGGGCCTGGCGCCGAAGCCCTGGGTGAAGACCTCGCTCGCCCCTGGCTCGCAGGTTGTGACCGATTATCTGAACAAATCAGGTCTCACCGTTGATCTGGACGCGCTTGGTTTCGAGACGGTTGGCTATGGCTGCACCACCTGCATCGGCAATTCCGGCCCGCTGGCGGAGCCGATCGTCGATGCCATCGAGAGCAACAAGCTGGTGGCGGTTTCCGTGCTCTCCGGCAACCGTAACTTTGAAGGCCGCGTGCACCCGAACGTGCGCGCCAACTATCTGGCTTCTCCGCCGCTGGTGGTGGCCTATGCCTTGTTCGGCAATATGCGCGAGGATATCGCCACCGCGAAGCTCGGCACCTCCAAAGACGGCAAGGATGTGTTCCTGAAGGACATCTGGCCAACCAATAAGGAGATTCACGACATCGTTGGCGCCGTGGTGACGCGCGAGATGTTCCGGTCGCGCTATTCGGACGTGTTCAAGGGCCCGGTTGAGTGGCAGGCGATTGAGGTGACGGGCGGCACAGACACCTATGCCTGGCCCGCCGGCTCCACTTATGTGAAGAACCCGCCCTACTTCCAGGGCATTACCCCGGAGCCGAAGCCGGTTTCGGACATCAAAGGCGCGCATATTCTGGCGATGCTGGGCGATTCCATCACCACCGACCACATCTCTCCGGCGGGCAACATCAAGAAATCGTCTCCGGCGGGTGAGTTCCTCTCCGAGCATCAAGTGCAACAGAAGGATTTCAACTCCTACGGCTCGCGGCGCGGCAATGACGATGTGATGGTGCGCGGCACTTTCGCGAATATCCGCATCAAGAACGAGATGATGGGCGGGGCCGAGGGTGGCAACACCAGGCACTATCCGGGCGGCGAGGCGCTCTCCATCTACGACGCCGCGATGAAGTACAAAGCCGAGGGCATGCCGCTGGTGGTGTTCGCCGGGCAGGAATACGGCACCGGCTCCTCCCGCGACTGGGCGGCCAAGGGCACCATGCTGCTGGGCGTGAAGGCGGTGATTGCCGAGAGCTTCGAGCGTATCCACCGTTCCAATCTGGTGGGCATGGGTGTGTTGCCGCTGCTGTTCAAGAACGGGCAGACCCGCAAGAGCCTGGGCCTGACCGGCGAGGAGACCGTGGATATCACGGGGCTTGAGACCCTTTCCCCGCGTATGGACATCAAGGCGGTCATCACCCGCCCGGATGGGTCCAAGACCGAGGTTGAGTTGCTGTGCCGGGTCGATACCGCTGATGAAGTGAATTACTACAAGCATGGCGGCTTATTGCAGTATGTGCTGCGGGGTATGGCCAAGGCCGCCTGATTTCTACTCCGGGGCATGGTTTGTACCGTGCCCCCGGATGGAGCTTTAAAAGTTTTTGGGCGTAGGCGGCCAAGGTTCCGGCCGCCGCGTCGCGGCGGTTGGAATGCCGCCGAAGGGGCCGCCTTTTTCAAAAGGCGGCATTTTTGCTTTGCCCAGACACCAAAAAAGCCCCGTGGGCTTTGTTGGTGTGGTCTGATTTTTAAGAAAAATGGTGGGCGCGACAGGGATTGAACCTGTGACCCTTCGCGTGTGAAGCGAATGCTCTACCGCTGAGCTACGCGCCCGGTGGGCGGGCTGATAAGCTGGGCGGGGGGCGCTGTCAATCGCCCCGGGAGAGAATTGACACGAACCCAGATTGTTTGCGTGAATAATAAAACTGCGTGCATTCGTTACGAAATTCTGAGAGGTTTCAGCCGGTGGCCGACTGTGGCGACGTATTTGTGAATTCCGGATCGTGATGTTGTTTTCTGATCAGAAAACTGATCACCAGGGCGCGCAAGCTGATCGCTTCGCGTTCCTGGTCCATGGCGGCGCCATGGGCGGGTTGATCGCCGGATTCGATTGGGCCCGCACCTCGCTGGGCCCGATCGAGGACTGGCCGCCGGTTTTTCGCGCCCATGTTTCCACCTTGCTGGGCGTGCCTGATCCGCTGATGATTTTTGCTGGGCCCGATGGCCTGCTGCTCTACAACAATGCGAGCATGCCCTTCGTCGCGGCGCGCAGCCAGGCCGCGGTGGGGATGCCGGTTGGCGAAATTTGGCCGGAAGCGGCTGAAAAGATGCGTTTCGTGCGCTTCGCCAGCCAGGGCGGGCAGGCGCCGGCGGCGATGGAACTGGATGACGCGGTGGGCCAGATCAACTTTACCCTGCTCTGCGCGCCGCTGATGGACGAGGCCGGTCAGGCGATGGGGGTGCTGGCCAAGGTGTTATGGCGGGGCGAGGGCAAGAGCAAGACGAAGCGGGCATCGCAACAGGTAACGGCGCTGCGCGAAGTTGCCGCCACCATGCCAAGCCAGATTTGGACCGCGAATGCCCATGGGCGCGTGGACTGGATGAACCCGCATTTGCTGGCGTGCCTGGGTACGGCGAATGAGGGGGATGGCTGGTCATCGCTCGTGCATCCCGAAGATTGGCTGCACATTGCCAGGCGCTGGGCGGAGGCCGTTGCCTCCGGCGCGTTTTATGAGGCGGAATGCCGGCTGCGGACCGCCAGCGGCGAGTACCTCTGGCATCTGGTGCATGCCACGCCGGTGCGCAACGCCGCCGGCGCGGTGGTGGGATGGGTTGGCAGCAATGTGAACTTCCACGCGCGCAAGGAGGCCGAGGCCGAAGCCGGCCGCGCGCGCAACCGGATATGGACGCTTAGCCGCCTCTATATGCTCATTTTCGACCGGGAAGGGGTGATCAGGCAGAGCAACCCCGCCGTGGAGTTGGGCACGGGCTGGCGTGAGGAGGATCTGGCGGACCAGAATTTGCTGAACTTTGTTCATCCCGAGGATATCGAAACCACGCTGATGGCGTTGGGGCGGGTGGCGGCGGGCGAGACCATACAGGGATTCGAGTGCCGTTGCCGCATGCCGAACGGCGATTACCGGGTGATTGAGTGGGATGTGGCGCCGGATGGCGAGCTGAACCATGCCTTCGGGCAGGATGTGACCGAACAGCGCAGCGCCATGCGCGCGTTGCAACGGACATGGGACCTCTCGCCGGTGCTTAAAATTGCTCTGCGCCCGGGCGGTGAGGTGGTTACCGTGAACCCAGCCTGGACCAAGGTGCTGGGCTGGAGCGAACAAGAAAGCCTTACCCGGCGGATGGCCGATTTTGTCGCCGTGGAGGAGCGCGAGGCCGCGCGCGCCGCATTCAACGATTTCACCCCGGCATCGCTCAGCGCGGAACTTACCGTAACGATGCTGACCAGGCAGAATGGTTGGCGGCAGGTCGCCTGGACCCGTGTTGCCGAAGGCGGGTTGCTTTATGGTTTCGGCCGGGACGTGACGGCGGAGCGGCGGGCGGCGGCGGCGGCGGTTTCTGCCAGCGCCGAACGCGAACGCGTGTGGGTTTCCGCCAACGACCTGCTGGCAATTGCCAGTATTGACGGGCGGCTGCGCTCGGTGAATCCGGCCTGGGGGCGGCTGTTCGGCTATGACGAGAACGAGATTTTGGGCGCACGGTTGCGGGATCTGGTGATTCCCGAGGACCGCCCGGTGGCCGAGCGGGCGATGCGCGATCTGGCGCAAGGCCGGCCGGTCCGCGATGTTGAATGCCGGATGAACAGCCAGCAGGGGCGGGCTTGGCTGATTTCCTGGTCGGCTGATCTGGCGGGGGAAGCGGTTTATTTCGTCGGTCGCGACGTGAGCGCCCAGCGCGACGCGGAGGAGCAATTGCGCCAGGCGCAGAAGATGGAAGCGGTGGGGCAACTGACCGGCGGCATTGCGCATGATTTCAATAATCTGCTCCAGGGCATTACCGGAAGCCTGGAATTGATGGGCAAGCGCGTGCGGCGGGGTGAAACCCACGGGCTGGACCGTTTCATCATCATGGCGATGGATGCGGCCAACAGGGCGGCGGCGCTCACGCACCGGCTGCTTGCGTTTTCGCGCCGGCAGCCCTTGGACCCCAAGCCAGTGGCGGCCAATCCGTTAGTGCTTTCCATGGAATTGCTGCTGCGCCGCACCCTGGGCGAGCGCGTGGAGTTGCGACTGGCGCTGCAAGACGGGCTTTGGCTTACGCTATGCGATCCCAACCAGCTTGAGAACGCGGTGCTCAACCTCGCCATCAATGCCCGCGACGCTATGCCCGAAGGCGGACAGTTGACGATCGCGACCGAGAATGTGGAACTGGAGGGCACCCTTGGCCCCAGGCGAAGTGAGGTGGCGCCCGGACCCTATATCTGCATCAGCGTCAGCGATACGGGTGTTGGCATGGATGCGGCCACGCTTGCCAAGGTGTTCGAACCGTTTTTTACCACCAAGCCGTTGGGCCAGGGCACCGGGCTTGGTTTGTCGATGATCTATGGGTTTGTCCGCCAGTCCAATGGGCATGTGAAAATCGAGTCCGGGCTTGGTCAGGGCACCATGGTGCGGCTGTATCTTCCCCGCCATGACGGTGAGGCCGCGATTGCGGCGCCGCACGCCGAGAAAGCTAGGGCGCAGGCCGCCGCCATTGGCGGCACCGTGCTGGTTGTGGAGGACGAGCCGGTGGTGCGCGGGTTGGTCGTCGAGGTGCTGGGCGCGCTTGGCTATGTGGCGGTGGAGGCCGAGGATGGGCCAAGCGGGCTTGAGGTGTTGCAATCGCACCAGCCGCTCGATCTGCTGATTACCGATATCGGCTTGCCGGGGCTGAATGGACGACAGATCGCGGATGCGGCGCGGCTGCTGCGGCCGGAGCTGAAGACATTGTTCATGACCGGCTACGCCGAGAACGCCGTGATGGGCGGCGGCGGGCTGGAGCCGGGCATGGAGATCATGACCAAGCCGTTCACCATGGACGCTTTGGCCGCCAAGGTGTGCGGCATGGTTGCCAATCCATCCAAGGAAACAGGCTAGGGCGTCTGCCTTGGGGCAATGAGCAAGGTGTGTGATGCGCGCGAAATATAAATCCTGTGCTGGGTGAGAAAATCTTCGCCCAAGGTCATCTGAAAGCTAGGGTCGAACTGACTCGGGGGCTCCTCGTCAGCATAAGGATCAACCAAATCTGTGGCGGCATCGCGGGCTCGCATGGCTTGGGCATAACGCCGCGTTTTGGGGGAGTTGAGATCGGCAGGCACGGCAACCAATAGTGAGACTTG
>JAGWOU010000466.1 GCA_028870815.1 Rhodospirillales bacterium
CCATGGCGGAGCTGGCCAAATGCGACGCGCTGCTGCTGCCCACCGCCCCCACCATCTTCACGGTGGAGGACATGCTGGCCGAGCCGGTGAAGCATAATTCCACCCTCGGCCTCTACACGAACTTTGTGAACCTGCTGGACATGGCGGCCATCGCCCTGCCCGCCGGGTTCAAGCCGGATGGGCTGCCCTTCGGCGTCACCTTCATCGGCCCCGCTTTCTCGGAAGCCGCGCTGTCCGCCTATGCCGATACGCTGCACAAGGCCCTGGGCGCCGGGGCGGGGCTGACCCGCACACAGCCCCAGGCCAGCTATGAGGCGCCGGTGGATGAGGTGAGCATTGTCGTCGCCGGGGCGCATCTCTCCGGCATGGTGCTGAACCATGAGCTGACCAGCCTGGGGGCAAGGCTGATCCGCCCGGCCCAGACCGCGCCGGACTATAAGCTCTACGCCCTGGCCACCACCCCGCCCAAGCCCGGCCTGGCGCAGAGCCCGGGCTTTGCCGGCAGCGGCATTGCGGTGGAGCTGTGGAGCCTCAGCCCCGCTGCCTTCGGGCGCTTCGTGGCCGCCTTGCCCGCCCCCATGGGCATTGGCCGCGTGACGCTGGAGGACGGCTCCGTGCATCCCGGTTTTCTGTGTGAGGCTTACGCGCTGGAAAATGCCGAGGACATCACCGTCCACGGCGGCTGGCGTGCTTATCTGGCTATTCCACCTCGTTGCTAACGCTGGTTAGCAGCGGCACGGCGGGGTAGGGGTCATCTTCACCGTGGACCTCGCCCCCGTGGATCAGCGCTTCCAGCCGGGCTTTGGTGGCGGCGAAAGCCGGGCTGGCGAGTTGCGCGGCGTCGCGCGGGCGAGGCAGGGGAACCTCGATCATCTCCCGCAACCGGCCAGGATGCGCATCCAGAACCAGAATGCGGTCGGCCAAAAACACGGCTTCGTCCAGATCATGTGTGATGAAGATGATGGTGATATCCACCTTGCGCCAGATTTCCAGCAGATAAGCCTGCATACGCTGGCGGGTTTGCGCGTCCAGGGCGGAGAATGGTTCGTCCATGAGCAGCACGCGCGGGCGGTTTACCAAGGCGCGGATAATCGCCACACGTTGCTTCATGCCGCCCGAAAGTTGGTGCGGATAAGCGTCGGCGAATTTTTCCAGCCCCACCAGCGCCAACCATTCATCAGCTTGGCGCTGCGCCTCTGCTTTGCTGATATTGGCCATGCGCAGGCCGAACATGACATTGCGCCGCACGCTAAGCCAGGGAAACAGCGTATAGCCCTGGAACACCATGCCGCGCTCGCGTCCGGGGCCTTGTACGGGTTTTCCATCCAGCCGGACAACCCCGCCGCTGGCTGGCTCCAACCCCGCGAGGATGCGCGCCAAGGTGGACTTGCCACAGCCCGAGGGGCCGATGACGCAAAGAAATTCACGCTGATGCGTTCTGAAGGAAAGGGATTCGAGCGCGGTAACTTCGCTCTGCCCGGTGGCAAAATGCTTGCTTACGCCTTCGACACTGACAATCACGTTTCGCGCCTTAAGCCGGGTCAAGCGGGCCTGCACTTCAGGAGGCTGGTCGAGATATGAGAGAGTGTCAGCGTTCATGCTGCGGCTTTATCCCAAGGAAAGAGTTTGCGGCCAAGCGCTGCCAGAACCAGATCAGTGCCCAGCCCCAGAATGCCGATCATCGCGATGGCGGCATAGACATTGGCGTAATGTTGATAGCGCGAGTGCTTGGTGAT
>JAGWOU010000040.1 GCA_028870815.1 Rhodospirillales bacterium
CCTTGTCCGAGCCCTATGAAGGCGTGCCCACCCATATCATCCCCGCGCGGGCTTACGAAAACCAGGTCTACATCGCCTATGCCAACCATTCCGGCGAGGAAAACGGGCTGGGCTATATCGGGCTTTCCAATATCTGCGGGCCCGATGGCGCGCGGCTGGCCATGGCGGGCACGGGCGAGGAAATGCTGTTCGCGGAGACCGACCCCGCCCATCACGAGGCGGTGCGCCAGGCCGATAAATTCATGCAAGACCGCCGCGCGGATATTTACGGCCAGCTCGCGGGCTGATGGCTACCTTCATCCTGGTGCCCGGCGCCTGGCATGGCGCCTGGTGCTGGGCGCCTCTGGTCCCCCATCTCACCCGCGCCTGGCATCAAGCCTTGACACCGGAACTGGCGGAGGTGCCGCCCGGCGCCAACCCGCTGCCCCTTTGGGCATCGCAGATCGCGGCACTGGCACAGGCCCAGCCGGAGCCGCCTATTCTCCTTGGCCATAGCCGTGGCGGGCTCATCATCTCGGAAGCCGCCGCCATCGCCCCGCATGCCGTCAGCCGGCTTGTGTATCTCTCCGCGTTTCTGCTCCCCGCCGGGCAAAGCATGCAAACCGCCATTTCCCGGCCCGAAGCCGGGGGCGAGCCGGATTATCTCCGCCCCGCGCGCGGGCGCCGCCTCGCCGTCGCGGCGGAAACCATCATCCCCCGTTTCTACAATCTGACCGAGCCTGAAACGGCGGAACACGCCGCCGCGCGCCTGCACCCGGAACCGCTGGGCACATTCTCAGCCCCCGCCACGCCGCCCCCGGCACACATCCCCCGCGCCTATATCGAGTGTACCGAGGATCGTGTGGTCCCGCTCGCCCTGCAGCGCGCCATGCAGGTAGAATTGCCCTGCGCGCCGGTTCTCACCCTGCCTGCGGACCACTCGCCCTTTCTCTCCATGCCGGAACAGCTTGCCCAGGCGCTTATCAGCCTGAATCTCCAGGCAAGTTTGAAATAAGAATTGAACCTGCCTGCTTCGTTCCCCATACTGGGGGAAAAAGGAGGAACGAGAATGCTGATACAGGCCATTCTGAAAAGCAAACCCCCCGGATTCGTGTCGGTCACGTCTGATCTGCCCGTCAGCGGCGTTATCGACATTCTGGCCAAGAAGGGCATTGGCGCCGTCCTCGTTGTCGAGAATGGCGAGCTGATCGGTATTTTGAGCGAGCGCGATGTCGTGCGCAGCCTTTCCCGCTGCGCCGCGCAAACCCTCACCCTCCTCGCGGCGGACCTCATGACCCGCAAGCCGATCACCGCCACGCCCGAAACCACCGTGGAACAGGCGATGGAGATGATGACTGAAGGCCATTTCCGCCATCTGCCTATCGTCGAGGACGGCCAGCTCACCGGCCTCGTCAGCATCGGAGACGTGGTGAAAGCCCGCATCGACCAAAGCCAGCATGAGGTCGACACGCTGCGCACTTACGTTTCCGGCAGCGTGCTGAACGCCTGAACCGCGATTATTTCAACCGGCGCACGGTTGTGCCCCGCACAAACCTGCGCGATTGATTTGCGTCATTGACTCATCGGCCGCCTGGGCGTTTCCCTTGCGGCCGATCATGTTATTTGCCAGTCACGGGTTCAGATGCACCAGTTTCTAAACAAATGCGATGCGGCACTGGCCGAAATTTCGGCCCAGGGGCGTTATCGCCGTTTTGTGGCGCTGGAGAAGCTGGCCGACCGCTTCCCCTATTATTCCGTCACCATGGAAGGCAAGACGCGGGACATCCTTGTTTGGTCCACCAACGACTATCTCGCCATGGGCACCGACCCGCAGGTTATCGAGGCATCCATCCAAGCCGCCCGGCGCTATGGCGCGGGGGCCGGCGGCACCCGCAACATCGCCGGCTCCTCACCCCTGCATGTGGCGCTTGAGGAAGAACTCGCGGATCTGCATGGCAAGGATGCGGCGCTGCTTTTCACCTCCGGTTATGTCTCCAACCAGGCCAGCCTCACCGCCATCCTGAATTCCCTGCCCGATTGGCACGTGTTCTCGGACGCGCAGAACCACAATTCGATGATCGTCGGCATGAAATCCAGCCGCAACGCCACCGTTCATGTGTTCCGCCATAACGACATGGACGATCTGGAGCGTTTGCTCTGCGAAACACCAAAGGACGCGCCCAAGCTCATTGCGTTCGAGAGCGTTTATTCCATGGATGGCGACATCGCGCCGCTGGAGGAGATCTGCGACCTCGCGGACCATTACAACGCGCTCACTTATCTGGACGAAGTCCACGCCGTCGGCATGTATGGCGCCCATGGCGGCGGCGTCTCGGAACGCGATGGCGTCGCCAGCCGCATCACCATCATCGAGGGCACGCTGGCCAAGGGCTTCGGCTGCCATGGCGGCTACATCACCGGAGACTTCAAGGTGCTGGATTATATCCGCTCCGTCGCCGCCGGGTTCATCTTCACCACCGCCCTGCCGCCGCCCACCGTCGCCGCGGCCCTTGCCTCCATCAGGTTGCTGAAGCAGGACCACGCCCGCCGCGCGCTGCTGTTCAACCGCGCCGAAACGCTGAAGGCCAAATTCCGCGAAGCCGGGCTGCCGGTGATGGAGAGCAACTCCCATATCGTGCCGCTGATGATCGGCAGCGCCGCCAGGGCCACCGAGGTTTCCATGCGGCTGATCCGGGAATTCGGCATGTACGCCACCCCCATCAACTACCCCACCGTGCCCCAGGGTACCGAACGCCTGCGCTTCACCCCCGGTCCGAAACATACGGATGAGATGATGGACAAGCTCGTCGCCGCCCTGCAACACATTCTGCTCCCCACGGCGAACACCACCACCTGAAGCGTTCCGTAGGCGTTAACGGCTAAGCAGCGGACTCAAGGCTCGCGGTTGAGCCGAAGCGTCCCAAAACTGAGCATGCGGTAAAATACTTTTTGCCTTTCGTGATGTGCATTAAGCTTCCCTCCATGGGACAACTCCGTCCTGAACAATAAAAATCGTCATCCGGAGGAATAAGATGAAGCTCGCAAATCCAGCCCCGCTCGGGCTGTTTGGTTTCGCCCTCACCACCTGGCTGCTCTGTCTGGTCAATGCCGGGTTCCTGTCCGGTGCCTCCGTGCCGCTGGTGCTGGCCATGGCTATCGCCTTTGGCGGCACCGCGCAATTCTGCGCCGGGCTCATGGAAATGGCCAAGGGCAACAGTTTCGGCTTTGTCGCCTTCTGCTCCTATGGCGCGTTTTGGTGGAGCTTCGCCCTGTTCGTGGAATTTTTCGCAAAGGGCGTTCCCCCTGCCGCAGTCGGGCAATATCTGCTGGCCTGGGGCGCCTTCACCTTCGCCATGTGGATCGGCACTTTCGCGCTCAACCGCGCTTTGTTCCTCATCTTCCTGGCGCTGTGGATCACCTTCGCCCTGCTCGGCCTCGCCAACCTGCTTGGCATGCCCTCACTTGGCACGCTGGGCGGCTATGGCGGGCTCGTCACCGCGCTCATCGCCTTCTATCTCGCCGCGGCTGAGATCATTAACGAGGCGCATGGCCACACGGTTCTGCCCATCGGCGCGCCGGGTGCGCGCCTCACACCCGCCCCAGCCGAGTAAGCCTTCGTACTCCCTACCCAAACTTACCCGGGTACTTCGGTGCCCGGGTTTTTTCTTGCCGCCGCGCCAAGCTGTCCATGCCACGCATGCCAAGCTCGTATAACAGAACCTTCACACCCCCGCGCCGCCATCGTTGACAAAAGTCAATGCGCCGCCACGCTTGTTTTCGTATGGTCCGCCATCAATGGAAAGGAGAACCGAGCGTGACCCAGAAAAATGCAGCCGATCCAGCCGGATTATTTTCCTTGTCGAAAGACTGGTTGGCGGCGCAACAAAATTTCCTGCCCACCGGGCGCATTTATACTCAATTCGCGGAGGCCATGCGCACCATTACCCAGGCGCAGATCACCTACGGCCAGACCGTCATGCGCGCCAACGCCGCCCTGCTCGCATCCCTCATGGAGGCCCCCGGTCAAGCGGAGGAACCCGACGGCGCCGCCGCCCGCGCCGAACGCCCCAGCCGCGCTGCCCACCGGCCAGATATGTCCGCCCCATGAGCGCCGCCTTGCCGGGAAGCCTTGCCGGCAAGCGCGGGCTCATTCTTGGAATCGCCAACGAGCACAGCATTGCCACCGGCTGTGCCAAGGCGTTCGCGGCGCAAGGCGCGGTCCTTGCCGCCACCTATCTGAATGAAAAGGCCAAACCCTTCGTAGCTGCGGTCACGGATCATCTCCCGTGCGAGATTTTCCTGCCCTGCGATGTTGAAGCCCCCGGCCAGCTTGAAGCCGTGTTCGACGCCGTCGCCCAACACTGGGGCAGGCTTGATTTCCTGCTGCACTCCATCGCCTTCGCCCCAGCGGCGGATTTGCAGGGCCGCGTGGTGGATTGCTCGGCCACAGGCTTCGCCCGCGCCATGGATATTTCCTGCCATTCCTTCCTGCGTGCCGCCCGCCTTGCCGAACCTTTGATGAAAGATGGCGGCGCCCTTCTGGCCATGACCTATCAGGGCTCCGAGCGCGTCATCCCCCATTACGGCCTCATGGGCCCGGTGAAGGCGGCGCTGGAAAGCGTGGTGCGCTATGTGGCCGTGGAACTCGGCCCCAAGGGCATCCGCGCCAACGCCCTTTCTCCCGGGCCTATCGCCACCCGCGCCGCCAGCGGCATCGCACATTTCTCGGACCTGCTGGAAACCGCCACCCACGCCTCCCCGGAAAGACGGCTGGTCACCATCGAGGATTGTGGCACACTGGCCGCGTACCTGGTGAGCGACGCAGCGCGTATGCTCACCGGCACCATCATTCCCGTCGATGGCGGGGAGCATCTGCTTGGCGTCTAACCCGCCCGCGTAAGCGCATATGCGCAACCGAACAGGAGCTTTCTGAATGCCGGACGCGACCGAATATTACAGCGATCTGGACCGAAGCCTGCACGCCTCCCAGGCCAGGCTGACCGGCGGCCTTTCCCTCACCGCCCTCACCCTCGCCTGGACAGACTGGGCCATGCACCTGGCCGACCAGCCCGGCCGCCAGATGCGCCTGGCGCAGAAAGCCGCGCAGGACTGGACCGCCCTCACCCGCCAGGCGCTCGGGCTGAATTTCGAACCCCTCGCCCCCGAGCCGCAGGACCACCGCTTCCAGGACCCCAGCTGGCAGCACGGCCCCGCCTCCCTGGCCGCACAGACCTTCCTGCGCGCTGAACGCTTCTGGAACGACGCTACCCGCCACACCGCCGGCGTTTCGGTCGAGAATGAGCGGATTGTGAATTTCACCGTCCGGCAGATGCTGGACGTAATGGCCCCCTCCAACTTTCCGCTCGTCAACCCGGAGGTTCTGGCCAAAGCCCAGGCCACCAGCGGGGATTCCCTGCGCCAGGGGGCCCGTAATTTCATCGCCGATCTCCACGCGATGGGCGCCACCATCGCCCAGCCCTTGCCAATGCAGCCGGGCAAGGATGTTGCCATCACCCCCGGCCAGGTCGTGTTCCGCAACGAGCTTCTGGAACTCATCCAATACGCCCCCGCCGCGGAAACCGTGCGGCCGGAGCCCGTGCTCATCGTGCCCGCCTGGATCATGAAATATTATATCCTGGATCTTTCACCGCATAATTCCATGGTGAAATATCTGGTCAGCCAGGGCTTCACCGTGTTCTGCATTTCCTGGCGCAACCCGGACGCCTCGATGCGTGACGTGTCACTGGATGATTACCGCCGCTTCGGCACCATGGCGGCTCTGGATGCCATCACCGCCATCTGCGGCGCAGACAAAAAAATCCACGCCACCGGCTATTGCCTCGGCGGCACGCTGCTCTCCATCACCGCTGCCGCCATGGCGCGGGACCACGACGAACGCCTGGCCAGCATCACCTTGCTGGCGGCCCAGACGGATTTCACCGAAGCGGGCGAACAGCAACTCTTCATCAATGATTCCCAGCTTCAATTCCTGGACGACGCGATGTGGGCGCAAGGCTATCTGGACACCAAACAAATGGCCGGCGCCTTCCAAATGCTCCGCGCCAACGACCTCGTCTGGTCGCAAATGATCCGCCGCTATTATCTGGGCGAGGAAGACCACCCGAACGACCTCATGTCTTGGAACATGGACGCCACCCGCATGCCCTACCGCATGCATTCGGAATATCTGCGCAAGCTTTTTCTAAATAATGACCTCGCGGAAGGAAGATTCGAAGCGGGCGGACGCAAGATCTCGCTGGCGGATATCCATGCGCCCTTTTTTGTCATCGGCACGGAAACAGACCATATCGCCCCCTGGCGTTCGGTCTATAAATTCCAGCAATTGAACGCGGAGGATTTCACCTTCGTCCTCACCTCCGGCGGACATAATGCGGGGGTGGTGAGCGAACCCGGCCACCCGCACCGGCATTTCTGCAAGCTGGAACGCAAGCCTGGCGACCTCTATCTCTCCCCGGATGAATGGCAAACCCGCGCCACCTGCCAGGAGGGCTCCTGGTGGCCAGGCTGGGCCGCCTGGCTCGCCAACCATTCCGGCACGGCCATCAATCCACCGCAAACCGGCGCCCCCAAGGCAGGATACAAACCCCTTGGCCACGCGCCAGGCACCTACATTTTCCAGCGCTGAAGGGGTGAACGATGGACATGCGAACCGAGTTGCTGGAAAACCGTATCTTCTCCGAAATCGCCATTGGCGATTCCGCCTGCCTATCCAAAACCATCACCAGTGACGACATCGCTCTGTTTTCCTACATTTCCCGCGACATCAACCCCGCCCATCTGGATAAAGACTACGCCGCGTCAGATCTTTTCCATCATATCATTGCACAAGGCGTGCTCACCGCAGGGCTTATCTCCGCCGTGCTGGGCACCAAACTTCCAGGCCCTGGCACCATCTATCTCGGGCAGGAGCTGAAATTCCGAGCCCCGGTCAGCCCCGGCGACACCATTACCGCAAAGGTCACCGTCACCGAGCTGATCCCTGAAAAACACCGCGTCATTCTCGACTGCCATTGCCTCAATCAAGACGGCAAGGATGTGCTGAGCGGCACCGCCACCGTGCAGGCGCCCACTGAAAAAATCAGCCGCCGCGCCATCGCCTTGCCGGAAGTGCGGCTGCTGCGCCACGAATTTCT
The DNA here is from genome assembly GCA_028870815.1 of Rhodospirillales bacterium. Classification (GTDB taxonomy): domain Bacteria; phylum Pseudomonadota; class Alphaproteobacteria; order Acetobacterales; family Acetobacteraceae; genus Acidocella. Next base: position 7,134 of record JAGWOU010000040.1, read on the forward strand.
GCGCAATGTGCTGGCCAAAGCCACGACAGGCACGCCGCTGCCGACTGCCATCGCCTATCCATGTGACGAAACCTCCCTCCTCGCCGCAACCGAAGCCGCCGCGCGCGGCCTCATCACCCCCATCCTGGTCGGCCCTACCGCCCTCATCAACGCCAAAGCCGCCGAATATAAGCTGGATATTTCCGCCTTCCGGATCGAGGAAGCCGCCTGCAGCGCCGCCGCCGCAAAACGCGCTGTCGCCTTGGTTCACGAAGGCGCCGCCAAAGCACTGATGAAAGGCGCTCTGCATACGGATGAATTGCTGCATGAAGTGATGCACGAAACAACCGGCCTGCGCACCGGCGGCCGGCTCAGCCATGTCTATGTCATGGACGTGCCATCCTATCCCAAACCGCTGCTCATCACGGATGCCGCCATCAATATCTGCCCCAACCTGCCCGAGAAACACAGCATCGTTCAAAATGCCATCGGCCTCGCCCATGCGCTCGGCATCGAAACCCCGCGGGTTGCCATCCTCGCCGCCGTGGAAACCGTGAATCCCGCGATGCAGGCCACACTGGACGCCGCAGCCCTGTGCAAAATGGCCGAGCGCGGGCAGATCACCGGCGCCATTCTCGACGGGCCCCTGGCCTTCGACAACGCCATCTCCACCAAGGCCGCAGCACAGAAGCACATCGCCTCCCCCGTCGCCGGACAAGCGGACATTCTGGTGGTGCCAGACATTGAATCCGGCAATATGCTGGCCAAGCAACTCACTTTCCTCGCCAACGCGGACGCGGCGGGAATCGTGCTAGGCGCCTCCGTGCCCATTATCCTCACCAGCCGCGCAGATAACGACCGCGCCCGCCTCGCCTCCTGCGCCATCGCCGTGATGCTGGCCGGCGCCCATGGCTGACGCGATCCTCACCATCAATGCCGGATCTTCCAGCATCAAATTCGCCTTGTTCGAGCTGAAGAACGGCCTCGCCCGCACGGCAACCGGCATCGCGGAAAATATCGGCGCGGCCCCGCATCTGCTCATTAAAACCGGCACTGAAACCGCGCTGGAAAAACGCTGGCCGGACCACGCGCCGCTTAATCACGAAGCCCTGCTTGGCGAAGTTCTGAACTGGGTGGAAACCAATCTGGGCGATGACCACCTCGTTGCCGCCGGGCACCGCATCGTGCATGGCGGCAGCATTTTCACAAAACCGCTCTTGCTGAATGAATCACATCTGGCGGACATCGCCCGCCTCAGCCAGCTCGCCCCCTTGCACGAGTCGCATAATTGCGCCGCCGTGCAGGCGCTTTTCAATCTCCGCCCCGCGCTTAAGCAAGTGGGGTGTTTCGATACCTCCTTCCATCACACCATGCCGGAGCTTGCCACGCGCTTCGCCATTCCACGCAAATTTCACGATGAAGGTGTGCGCCGTTACGGGTTTCACGGGCTGTCCTATGAATATATCGCCTCCCGCCTGCCAGCGATTGCACCGCAACTTGCCAAGGGCCGCGTTATCGTCGCGCATCTTGGCAACGGCGCCTCCATGTGCGCGCTGAAAAATGGAAAATCCATCGATTCCACCATGGGTTTCACCGCCCTGGACGGTCTGGTGATGGGCACGCGCTCCGGCGTCATCGATGCCGGTGTGCTGATTTATTTCATGCAATCCCATGGCATGAACGCTGAGGACCTCACCACCCTGCTCTATAAACAGTCCGGCTTGCTCGGCGTCTCCGGCATTTCCTACGACGTCCGCACCTTGCTGGCGGATGGCTCAGAGCCCGCAAAACAAGCCCTGGAACTTTTCGCCTACCAGGCCGCCCGGCAGGCCAGCGGGCTCATCGCCTCCCTGGGCGGGCTGGACGGTCTGGTTTTCACCGCCGGCATCGGCGAAAACGCCTCCGCCATCCGCGCCGCCATTTGCGATCGCCTCGCCTGGATAGGCATCAAGCTTTGTCCGGAGGCCAACGCGACTAACGAAGCCGCCATCAGCGAACCGGACAGCGCGGTGGAAGTGCGCGTCATTCCCACGGACGAGGAGCTGATGATCGCCACCCACACACGCGCCCTGATCGAATGAAAAACCTCGGCTTTTGAAATTATCCTTGCGGATAATCGGCGCTGTGGGAAAGTTCCTTCTGGGCGCTGATTTCTTCAAGCCTGGCCTCAATCCGTCTCGTCACTTCATCAAAGCCCCAGGCGCCAAGTACAGCATGCCGGGGCGCGCCGGCGCCTTTTTGCGCCAGTTCGATCATGGCATCACCGGCCCGCACCGGGTCGCCGGCCTGCGTGCCGCTTCGCTGTTTCGTACCCTCAAGCCTGGCCCCAGCTGTCGCGGCATAATCCGCGATCCGGTTCGGCGTCTGCTTCAACGACCTCCCGGCCCAATCGGTGCGGAACGGCCCAGGTTCCACGCAGGTCACCCCAATGCCGAGAGGCTGTACCTCAGCCCTCAGGGCATCAGACCAACCCTCCACCGCATGTTTAGAGGCCGCATAATACCCCGAGCCAGGAAACCCTATAATCCCCGCCACTGACGTGATGTTGAGGATATTGCCGCTTTT
>JAGWOU010000467.1 GCA_028870815.1 Rhodospirillales bacterium
AAAACATCCGCCGTGACCCATAGATTGGTGGTGAACATGCGAGCCGGGCGGCCGGTTTGGTCCAGCCCGATGGCGGCGACATGGGTTAGCCTGTTCTCAGCGTCGCGCAGAAAGCAATGAATATGCCCGCTTTCCACCTTGCCGCGATGGGCGTGGAAATAATATTGCGCATTCGTTTCCGGGTCGCGCACATCGTCGGGCGGGTAATGCTCCAGCGCCAGGAAGTCGGCGCCGTCCAGCAGCGTGGTGACGATGTTGCGCCCCGCATTTTCCATCTCAGCCAGAGATGAGACCAGTTCGACAGCGGCTTGGGCTTGTTCCTCAAAGCGTTCCATCAGAACCTCGCCGTGACAGAGGTGAGCCAGGCGGGGGAGGAGTTGGTGAGCAGCGTCTCGAGCGGATGATCAAGCCCCGTGAGCATCAGCAATGACACCGCCACCAGCCCGCCGCCGAGCAGGGTTTTCCCGGTTCTGCCAGCCCCCATCATGCCGCCGCGCAGGCGCTGCAGCGTGGCGCGGGAGAGGATGCCCAGCCCCAGCAGCGGCAGGGCCGTGCCAATGCCAAAGGCCAGCATTACTGCCAGCACCTGCGCGAAATCCTTCCCCTGAGCAGCAAGCAGGGTCGCGGCGCCCAGGGTTGGCCCGGCACAGGGCGTCCAGATGCTACCGAGCAACAGCCCGATGCCGAATTGCCCGCGCCAGCCCGTACCTGTCCTGCCGCCAAACCGGTTATTCATCCAATTGCCGAACGGTCCGGCCGCCGTTGCGAGCCATGTTTGCGCGCGGGGAATGAGTAGCAACAGGCCGAGCGCCAGAAGCAGCGCCGCCGCCAGAAACCGGAAGGCGCCAAGGTTCAGCCCCAGCGAGAAGCCAAGTGTCGCGGCAAACAACCCCAACGCGGTAAAGGCCAGAGCCACGCCGCCCGCCAGAGCCAGCGGGCCAGCTTTGTGCGCCGAGGCCGCCGCGCCCAACACCAACGGCAGTACGGGGACAACGCAAGGTGAGAGCGTGGACAGCAACCCTGCCAGCAATGCGAAACCTGCGGCGGCGAACATGGCTCAGCCCTTCACAGCATAATTCAATAGCCTCTCGATATCCGCCTTGGAGGTGATACCAGTCACGCGCGCGGCTTCCGTGCCGTCGTGGTAGGCAATCAGCGTGCTTTGCATCTGCACACGCAATTGCCGCACCACGGGCTTCTGCGCATCAAAATCCACATCCAGGATTTCTACTTTCGCATAGCGCGGGTCGGTTTCCAGGTCCTTCAAAACCTCCTGCTGAGCCTTGCAGGTTGGGCACCAACTCGCCTCAACATGTATCACCAACGGTGTGCCGTTCTGCAGCGCCGCGTTGTAAGCAGCCTGGGTATAGGGCTGGATGGTGGCGGCGTGGGCGGCAGGCGCGGTAAACAGGGCAATGCCACATAAGGCGGCCAGCAATGCGTGTCGGATCATGGCTTTTCTCCAAACCAGGGGGTGGCGCGGGACAAAATCCCGCGCCTGAGCGTCATTAATTAGCTTTGCACTTGCCCGCGCACGCGCCGGTCTTACCAGCGCACGCGCCGGTCTTACCAGCGCAGGCGCCTGTCTTACCCGCGCACGCGCCAGTCTTACCGGCACAGCTGGACATGCTTTGCCCGGCGCAAGCGGCGCGGGCCAGCATCGGCGTGGTGGCGGCAACAAGCCCGCCGAGCGAGACAGCGGCACCCAAAGTGAGCATCGAGGCT
>JAGWOU010000468.1 GCA_028870815.1 Rhodospirillales bacterium
TCGCCGCCCTGCTGCAGAAGCTCGGGCTGCGCCAGCCCGATAACGGCATCGCCCGCTCCGCCGAACAGGCCGAGGCGATTGCCGAGCGCATCGGCTTTCCCATCATCATCCGCCCCTCTTACGTGCTGGGCGGCCGGGCGATGGAGATCGTTTACGACCGCCACGGCCTGGCCCGCTATATGCGCGAGATGATCCGCCCCTCGGCGGAAAACCCGGTGCTGATCGACCGCTATCTGAACGAGGCGCTGGAAGTGGATGTGGACTGCATCTGCGACGGCACGGATGTTTATGTGGCCGGGGTGATGGAGCATATCGAGGAAGCCGGCATCCATTCCGGCGACTCAGCTTGCTCGCTGCCGCCTTACTCGCTCTCCCCCGCGATTGTGGCGGAGCTGCGGGCCGAGACCGTGGCCATGGCCAAGGCGCTGGGCGTGGTGGGGCTGATGAACGTGCAATACGCCATCCAGAACGACATGATTTACGTGCTGGAAGTGAACCCGCGCGCCTCACGCACCGTGCCCTTCGTGGCCAAGGCAACGGGCGTGCCGGTAGCGAAAATCGGCGCGCTGGTGATGGCGGGGGCAAAGCTCGCCAGCTTCAACCTGGATGACAGCGTGCAGCCGCGCCATGTGGCGGTGAAGGAGGCGGTGTTCCCCTTCGCCCGCTTCCCCAACGTGGACACACTGCTGGGGCCGGAAATGAAATCCACCGGCGAGGTGATGGGGCTGGATACCAATTTCGCCCGCGCCTTCGCCAAGGCACAGCTGGGGGCGGGCGTGAAGCTGCCGCTTTCCGGCACCGCCTTCGTCTCGGTAAAGGACGCGGACAAACCCGCCATCCTGCCCGTGGCGCGGCGCCTGGCCGAGCTGGGCTTTTCCATTATGGCCACGGGCGGCACCGCCAAATGCCTGGCCGAGGCCGGGATTCCGGTGAAGCGCGTGAACAAGGTGCTGGAAGGCCGCCCGCATTGCGTGGACGCCATCCGCTCCAACGATGTTCAACTGATCATCAACACCGCCTCGGGCGCGCAATCGGTATCGGACAGTTTCGACATCCGCCGCTCCGCCCTGACCCATGGCGTGCCCAACTTCACAACCATAGCGGGTGCCAGGGCGGGCGCGCACGCCATTGCCGCCCTTATAGCGGGCACTCTTGAAGTCGCGCCCTTACAGTCGTACTTTCATAAATCTTTCTGATCACCGCCGGCGCTCAGGGCTCCGGCGGCGGTTTGTCGCGTAACCTCTAACCCCATCGGGGGCGTTCCGCCCTTGAGGAGATGCAGTGCAGAAATTTCCCATGACCGCGGCAGGGCTCGTGGCACTCGAAGACGAATTGCGGACTCTGAAGGCCGTTGAGCGCCCGACGATTATTCGCGCCATTGCCGAGGCGCGCGCCCATGGCGACCTTTCCGAGAACGCGGAATACCATGCCGCGCGCGAGCGCCAGTCCTTTATTGAAGGCCGTATTGCGGAGCTGGAGGAGATCGTCTCGGCGGTGGAGGTGATCAACCCCTCCGCGCTCTCTGGCGATACCGTGAAGTTTGGCGCCACCATCCTGCTGGTGGATGAGGATACGGACCTGGAGGTCTCGTACCAGATCGTCGGGCTGTATGAGGCTGACGTTAAGCAGAGCAAACTCTCCGTCACCTCGCCGCTGGCCAAGGCGTTGATTTCAAAGCGCGTGGGCGACACGGTGGCCGTGCCCGCCCCCGGCGGAGA
>JAGWOU010000469.1 GCA_028870815.1 Rhodospirillales bacterium
CCACGCAAAAATCCGGGATTTTCCCGGCTGTCTGCATCCATTCCAACACACGCACGGTACCATCCACCGCGTCGCCTTCCTCATCGCCGGTAATCAGCAGCGAAACATGCCCCGCCTCACGCGCGCAGGCGGCCACGAAGGCGGCAATGCCGCCCTTCATATCCACAGCACCTCGGCCGTAAATCACGCCCGCATCTTCCTCTCCGGCAAACGGACCATGCGACCACCCCTCGCCCGGCGGTACCACATCCGTATGCCCGGCGAAGCAGAGAAGTTTCCCCGCACCTTTACGTTCGGCGAAGAAATTCTCGATTTCACCGAAGCGCAGCTTCGTCACCTCGAACCCCAACCCCTCCAGCACGCCAATCAGTACGGCCTGCGCCCCGGCATCTGCCGGGGTAACAGACGGGCAGCGCAGCAGTTGGCGCAGCAGGGCGGGGGCAGAGATCACGCGCGCAGCAGCTCGTTAATGGAGGTCTTGGAACGCGTCTGCGCGTCCACGCGCTTCACGATCACCGCGCAGGAAAGGCTCGGCGCTGTGGGCGTCTTGCCCGGCAGCGTGCCCGGCACCACCACCGAATATGGCGGCACCTTGCCGTAGAACACCTCGCCACTCTCGCGGTCCACAATGCGCGTGGAAGCGCCCAGGAACACGCCCATGGAAAGCACCGCGCCCTGCCCCACGATGACACCTTCCGCCACCTCAGAGCGTGCGCCGATAAAGCAATCATCCTCGATAATCACAGGATTCGCCTGCAACGGCTCCAGCACTCCGCCAATGCCCACGCCGCCGGAGATATGGCAGTTTTTGCCAATCTGCGCGCAGGAGCCAACGGTGGACCACGTGTCGATCATCGTATTCTCGCCCACATAGGCGCCGACATTCACAAAGCTCGGCATCAGCACCACGCCGGGCGCGATGAAGGCCGAGCGGCGCACCACCGCCCCCGGCACCGCGCGCAAGCCGGATTGCGCGAAGCGTTCCGCATCCCAGCCGTCGAATTTCACCGCTACCTTGTCGAACACCGGGGCGCCACCAGCGCCGTCCTGCATCACATTAGGGTAAAGCCGGAAGGAAAGCAGCACCGCTTGCTTCAGCCATTGGTTCACCACCCAGCCTTCCGCCCCCGGCTCGGCCACGCGGACCTTGCCCGCATCCAGCAGCCCCAGCGCCGCTTCCACCGCCTCCCGCGTCTCGCCCTGTGTAGCGGGCGAAATGGAGGCCCGGTTTTCCCAGGCGGCTTCGATGGCGGTTTTCAGCTCGATGCTCATTTAGTCTTTCCTCAAAAATATGCGGCGGACCATGCTAAGGGTCCGCCGTTTCTGTCAACGAAACCAACCGCGGTCACGCCGCGGCAATTGTCTCCATCCCGCCCATGTAAGAGCGCAGAGCCTCCGGCACGGTGATCGAGCCATCCTCGTTCTGGTAAGTCTCCATCACCGCGATGAGCGCCCGGCCCACCGCCACGCCGGAGCCATTCAGCGTATGCACGAATTCCGGCTTGCCTTCGCCCGCACGGTAGCGGGCATTCATCCGCCGCGCCTGAAAGGCCAGCGTGTTGGAGCAGGACGAAATTTCCCGGTACATGCCCTGCCCCGGCATCCAGACTTCCAGATCATACGTCTTGGCCGCTGAAAACCCTGTATCCCCAGCACAGAGCAGCATGCGCCGGTATGGCAGACCCAGCCGCTCCAGAACGGTTTCAGCGGCGCG
>JAGWOU010000041.1 GCA_028870815.1 Rhodospirillales bacterium
CGCTGCAATGGCAGCACCTATCGCCGCGGGCAGGTCGTACCCCATGGAGGCCGAACCGGAATTAGAAAACATACGCTGGCCCGGCTTGATTTTCGTCGCCTGAAAAGTGGTAACGCAAGCGGTGGCGTTGGCCGTTACAATGACATCATTACCTGATGCGGCGTCAGACAGATTGTCTGCAAAAAAGTAAGGATTAACCCCCTGCGCATCATCTTCATACTCAGGCCGCATAACGGGGTGAAGACGGTGCCGCTCCTGACACCACGCAAGATAACAGCTTTGATCTTCCGACGGGGCGAAACTGCCAAGAGCCTGCACAAGTGCTGGAATAAAATCCTTCAGGTCAGCGCGTACGGCTTTCTGAATATTAAGAGTTGGTTTGGAGAGTTCGGCCTGGTCTATATCGACCATGATTTTTAAAGCGTCGGGCGCAAAATTTTCCCAATTATAGGAAATCTGCCTAATATTCAGGCGGCAGCCGAGGATGAGCACCACGTCGGCATTTTGCACGGCGAAATTTCCGGCGCGGTCTCCCACGGTTCCAGGACGGCCGACATAGGATGAATGCCCCTCGGGCAGAAGATCATGGGCATTGAAGGCCGTGGCAACAGGAAAACCCGTCAGCTCAACCAGTTTCAGAAACGCATCATACGCGCCGGCAATGCGCACGCCGGTACCGGGCATGATAACAGGACGCCGCGCATTGCGAAGAATCTCCGCGATCTCTGCGATGTTTGGCAATGCATCATGCGCTTCAGGAACGTAGCCGCGCAATGTATCGGGCTCGATCTGCGCGCCTTGGATATCCATGGGCACGTCGATCCACACAGGGCCAGGACGGCCGGTGCGCGCCAGATGGATGGCCTTCTCCACCACATAGCGCACATCTTCCTTATTGCGCAGCACCGTGGCGAATTTGGTGATGCCGCGCACCATGCCGATGATATCGGCTTCCTGGTCGCCAAGTTGGCGCAAGGGCAGATCGTAGCTCGTGGCCATCGTCTCCTGCTTTACTTGCCCCGAAATGACGAGCATGCCAATCGAATCCGTCCATGCTCCATGCACGCCGTTCAAGGCGTTTATGCCGCCCGGCCCGGTCGTCACGTTCACCAAAGCGAGACGGCCTGACAAGCGGCAATAGGCTTCCGCGGCCATGGTGCAAGCCTGCTCATGATGCAAGCAGATGCCGCGGAGTTGCTTGTTACGGGCGAACGCATCGTTGAGATGCATCGCGCCGCCGCCAGTAACGGCGAAGAAATCCGTTATACCACGCGCCGAGACCAGCGTGGCGATATAGTCAGCGACGCGCAACGGTCAGACCAACCGCGGCGCGGCCCGCCTCGGGCTCATTCGGTTCAATGCCCCTCTGTTCTATGGATTTCGCCAAAAGCGAGTCGGCACCATAAGGGCTGTCTATGTTGGTGAAGGCTATGGAACCATCTTTGGCGACAGGGCGCAACAGAACCTCACCGCGCATCATTTCGCGGCAAGATATCTGCCCCTTTTGCAAGGGCACCGCGAGGTAGACAGAATCGTCATCCAGAATATGACCAGCCGGGAGGTCATGTTTCGCATACACGCCGCGCACCAAGCCATCCAGGTAACGCACTTCTTTCTCAGGCGGCATGCGTTTGGCCGCGCCGGACCCGCCGCATAATTCCTCCGCCTTGTGGAAGGCCTTGAACCAAAGATCGACCTGCTCAGGCAACGAGCAATAGGGCGAGACGGGAATGCCATCCATCTCGATATCAACATGGCGCTCGAACGTACGCGCCCCCTTGGCGTAAGCAACCAGCATGGAGTCATTCCAGTCGCGGTATTCATGCGAGGAAAAGCCGATCACGTTTTCTGGGTAACGCGCTTTTAGAAAATCGATCTGGTTCATCTCCAATTCATGGTCTTCGGAAGGGTAGATCGACACACAATGGTTGATGGCCAGCGGAATATTGCGCTTCGCAAAAAAGGAGACGATGTCGTCCAGGTCGCGCAAAGATGAGCCGCCCGTGGAGATGATCACCGGCTTCTTGGTTTTGGCGATTGCCTCGATCAGAAACCAATCCTTGATATCGGAACTGGCAATCTTGATAATCTGGATGCCTAGCTCAACGCATTTTTCCACGGAGGTTTCGTCGAACGGCGTTGCCATGGAAATCATCGAGGCGTTACGGACCGCCAAAGCCATCTTCTGGTAGTCAGCCCAGGAAAGCTGGGTATCCATCGTTTTCTTGATGTACCGTATGTCCGTCCGGTGACGAAAATCCTTGTGGATGAACTGTTCCACGTCGCGGAACTGGAATTTCATGGCGGCGCGGATGTTATTATAGCGGACCACCTGCCCATAGGCGGAGATGATTTTCAGGCCGCGCTCGACATTGCCCCAATGGTTGTTGGCCATCTCCAGAACGAACAGATTGTCGAAGATTGAACTGCGCACGAAACGTCCCCCCGTTGGTTACCGGAATTTAAGCTCCCAGCTTGAGGGCGTCAATTTTTCCAGCAAGAGGACGCCCAGGATGCAGAGTCACGAAAGCGAGAGCGGTGCGGCTTACCCCCCAGCGAGCCAGGAAGGGAGAGGTCAAAAGCCTATCCTCTCTTTTTCCACAACATAGGGCCGCTTCTGCACCTGAGTGTGGATAGCACCCACATATTCGCCGATAACGCCAATGGAGATGAGCTGCACCGAGCCCAGGAAAAACAGGCCAATGATAACGGGCGCCATGCCAACGCTGAAATGCGACCAGAAAACCAACTTATAGAGCAGGTAGGAAAGCCCCGCCAGAAAGGAGACCGCGGCCGAGATGAACCCCAACCCGGTGACCAGCCGCAGCGGCACCTTCGAGAGGTTGGTGATGCCGAGCATCCCGATATCGTACAGGGAATAGAAATTGTTTTTTGTCAGTCCCCGCTTGCGAACCGGTTGATCGTAAGGGAGCTGACAAATTCCCAGCCCTATTTCGGCGATCATGCCGCGAAAGAACGGGTATGGGTCACCCATTTCACGAATGGTCTCGACCACTTTGCGATCATACAGGCCAAAGCCGGTAAAATTCTGGATCGTGACGATCGACGCCATGCGCTCCACCAGCGCGTAATAGACGCGGCGGAGCATGAACATGGCCGGCGTTTCCTCGGCGCTGCGCTTCACGCAGATCACCGTCTTATAGCCTTCCTCCCATTTGGCCAGCAGCGCGGGGATCATTTCCGGCGGATCCTGCAAATCCGCGACCAGGGAGATGACGGCCTCGCCCGAGGTGGCCAGCATCGCGTGCATGGGTGAGCGTATATGGCCGAAATTCCGGGCGTTCACGATGATCCGGACACGATCGTCGGTTGCCGCAATCTCCTTTAACTTGGCCACCGTGGCGTCAGTAGAGGCGTTATCGATAAAAATATGCTCATACCGATACGCCGGCAGCCCCGCGAAAACGGACGCAACACGGCGGTGCAACTCCTGGACGTTGTCCTCTTCGTTAAAGCAAGGCGTGATCAGGCTTATATAGGGCATTATAAACAATACCTATCTGATCCAGTGAGAAGTTCAATTCGAGATAATTGCCATCCGGTAAATTCGCGCTTTGGTATCATCACGCCCCGAGTCGCATTTTAAACCCTGAAGAAGCTGGCGGCGGAGGCTGGAGCGAGTGCCCTCTTCTTAATCGCGCCGATCAAGCCCTGTAACTGGCGCCGGAGTTGTGCCAATACCGGCGCCATGTGGATTCACTCTTCAAACCCGCCCCCTGGCCGGCACCTCACGTGGCACCCCCGGCCCGCGCGACGGCGATTAGAGCTACCCGGCATCAGAGACCATTGCGCTATCGGCCCGCACAGCTTGAAAAGCGCATAAATTACCCAAGGAATTCAGTAAGATGGCCGCTTATCAATACGTGTATGTGATGAAAGACCTCACCAAGGCCTATCCGGGCGGGCGTGAGGTTTTCAAGGGCATCACCCTCTCCTTCCTCCCTGGCGTGAAGATCGGCGTGCTGGGCGTGAACGGCGCGGGTAAATCCACCCTGCTGAAGATCATGGCGGGCATCGAGAAGGAATATGGCGGCGAGGCCTGGGCCGCGGAGGGCGTGAAAGTCGGCTATCTGGCGCAGGAGCCGCAACTGGACCCCACCAAGAATGTCGGTGAGAACGTGGCCGAGGCCTTCCAGGAGGTCCGCGCCGCGCTGAAGCGCTTCAATGAGATCTCCGAAGCCTTCATGGAGCCGATGGACGACGACAAAATGAACGACCTGCTGGCCGAACAGGCCCAGCTGCAGGAGCTTATCGACGCCAAGGATGGCTGGGATCTGGACCGGCAGATCGAGATCGCGCTGGACGCGCTGCGCTGCCCGCCGGCGGAGGCCGATGTCGGCCCGCTTTCGGGCGGCGAGAAGCGCCGCGTGGCGCTTTGCCGCCTGCTGCTGGAAAAGCCCGATATTCTGCTGCTGGACGAGCCGACCAACCATCTGGACGCGGAATCCGTGGCCTGGCTGGAACGCACGCTGGAGAACTATACCGGCACCGTCATTCTCATCACCCACGACCGTTACTTCCTGGATAACGTCACCAACTGGATTTTGGAGATCGAGCGCGGGCGCGGCTACCCGTATGAGGGCAATTACTCTTCATGGCTGGAGCAGAAGCAGAAGCGCCTGCAGCAGGAAGAGAAGGAAGAATCCGCCCGCCAGCGCGCTCTGGCCGAGGAGCGGGAATGGATCAACGCCTCCGCCAAAGCCCGCCAGACCAAGAGCCGCGCGCGTATCCAGCGCTATGAGGAAATGCTGGCGAAATCCCAGGAACTGGCCGGCGGCGTGGCGGAAATCGTCATTCCCCCCGGGCCGCGCCTGGGCGGCACGGTGATCGAGGCGCAAGATCTCTGCAAGGGCTTCGGCGACCGCGAGCTGATCGAAAACCTGAACTTCAAGCTGCCGCCGGGCGGGATTGTGGGCGTGATCGGCCCCAACGGCGCCGGCAAATCCACGCTGTTCAAGATGATCACCGGGGCGGACAAGCCGGATTCCGGTGCCTTGAAGATCGGCGAGACGGTGAAGCTGGGCTATGTGGACCAGAGCCGCGACAGCCTGGATGACAATAAGAACGTGTGGGAGGAAATCTCCGGCGGCACGGATGTGATTTATCTGGGCAAGCGCTCCATCGCCTCGCGCGCTTATGTCGGCGCCTTCAACTTCAAGGGCTCGGACCAGCAGAAGAAGGTCGGCATCCTTTCGGGCGGTGAGCGCAACCGCGTGCATCTGGCCAAAATGCTGAAATCCGAAGCCAACGTCATCCTGCTCGACGAACCGACGAACGATCTGGACGTGGATACGCTGCGCGCGCTGGAAGACGCGCTGATGGAATTCGCCGGTTGCGCCGTGGTCATCTCCCATGACCGCTGGTTCCTGGACCGTCTGGCGACGCATATCCTGGCCTTTGAGGGCGACAGCCATGTGGAATGGTTCGAAGGCAACTTCCAGGCGTACGAGGAAGACAAGCGCCGCCGTCTGGGGCAGGACGCCGCCGAGCCCCACCGCATCAAATACCGTCCGCTGACCCGGTAATCGCCCTGGCATGAGCGTTTCATTCGCCTGGGTGCTGGAGACGGCGCGCCTGCGGATGACGCCCGTGGGCCACTGGGACTTGCCCGATCTGACCCGGCTGAAAGCTGATCCGCGCGCGTATGCGCTGATGCTGGGCGGCGTGCGCTCGCCTACCCAGGCCGCCGAGGAACTGGCGCAGAATATCCGCGACTGGGGGCAATATGGCTATGGCATGTGGGCGGTGCGGGCCAAGCGGGGCAAGTTTCTCGGTATGACCGCGTTAATGCACCGGCCGGACGGGCGCGGCGTGGCGCTGCGCTTCGCCTTCTACCCCGAGGCGCGCGGCGTGGGGCTGGCGCGGGAAGCCGCCCTGGCGGCGCTGATCTATGCGCATGACACGGCGGGGCTGGATTGCGTGGTGGCGGTCGCGCGGGAAGATAATATCGGGTCGCGCCAAGTGCTTAGCTCAATCGGCATGTCACGCATAAGTGAATTCCGGAGGGACGGGAATTTACTCTTTGTTTATCAGTCCACTAAAGCTGGAAGGCCAGAGTGAATTCGGCGTAATCCGGACGATTCCATCTTGCCCCAAACCATGGTTTTGCCTCTTAAGATCGATCGTGACCCGGCAAGAGCACAAAAATATTCTAGCGTTTCTGAATGACGTGCTCAAAGGCACGCATGCCCCGCTCGACCTTGAGGCTGATGCCATCATTCGGGCTTATCTTAAACGCAACCCGGACGCCGCCTACCGCTTGACCATGCTGGCGATGGAGTTGTCGCACACGGCGCAAATGCCTGCCCAAAGCAAACCAACACGCCGCGGCTGGCTGCCGATGCTGCTGCGGGGCTGGCAGCTTTAAGCCCGGGTTGCCCGCCGCGCTGGCCGCGCATAAACCCCGCCGTATGACAGATTTCGCCGCACGCATTGGCCGCACCGAGCTGGCCGCCACCTTCGCTATGGCTGCCCGCGCCCGCGCCTTGCGGGCGGAGGGCAAGGATGTGATCTCTCTTTCGCTCGGCGAGCCGGATTTCCCGACGCCCGAACATGTGACCCAGGCGGCTTACGAGGCGGCGCGGCACGGCGAAACTAAATACCCACCGCTGGGCGGTAACGAGGCGCTGCGCGTGGCAGTGGCGGTAAAGTTCACCCGCGAGCATGGCATTGCGGCACAACCTCAGGATGTGCTGGTGACCAATGGTGGCAAGCAGGGTATTTTCAATATCGTCATGTCGCTCATCAGCGCGGGAGATGAGGCGATCATCCCGGCCCCAGCCTGGGCAGGCTATGAGCAAACGGTGAAATTCGCGGGCGGCGAGCCGGTTTTCGTACCCTGCCCGCAGGAACAGGGCTTCGTGCTTCAGCCGGAGGCGCTGGCCGGCGCCATCACCGGCCGCACCAAGCTGCTCATCCTCAACTACCCCAGCAACCCCTCAGGCGCCACCATCTCGCGCGAGGCGCTGGCGGCACTGGCGGAGGTGCTGCGGCATTACCCGCATGTTTGGGTGCTGAGCGACGATATTTATGAACATCTGCTGTTCGGCGGCGCGCAGCACCACACCCTGCTGGGCGTTGCGCCGGATTTGGCGGACCGGGTGGTGACGCTTTCCGGCGTTTCCAAAACCTATGCGATGACGGGCTGGCGCATCGGCTGGTGCATCGGCCCGGCGGAGATGATCAAGGCCGCCACGATTGTGCAGGCGACGGCTACGTCTGGCGTGTCCTCAGTCGGCCAGGCGGCAGCGCTGGCCGCGCTCACCGGCGACCAAACCTTCCAGGCCGAGCGCGTGGCCGCCTATGAGGCGCGGCGCGACGCGGTGGTGGCAGCACTCAACCAGGTGCCGGGCCTTTCCTGCCACCGGCCGGAGGGCGCGTTCTACGCCTTCCCCTCCATCGCCGGATGCCTTGGCAAAACCACGCCAGGCGGGCGCGTCATCGGCTCGGACAGCGATTTCGCGATGGCGCTGCTGGAGGAAGCCTTGGTGGGCGTGGTGCAGGGCGCTGCCTTCGCCATGAGTCCTCATATCCGCATTTCCACCGCCACCGCCCTGCCCCGACTCGTCGAAGCCTGCCAGCGCATTTCAAGCTTCTGTAACGCTCTGGCATGAGTGCCCCCTTGCCTTGAACCCGGCAAGCGCACATCCTGCCGGCACTCAAAGAGGAGACAGACTATGAGCGTTAAGGAAGTTCTCTATACCGCGCACGGCCACGCCACGGGCGGGCGCGCCGGCAAGGGCGCCACGGATGACAAGAAGCTGGAGCTGACGCTGAGCGTGCCGAAGGGGCTGGGCGGCGATGACGGGCCGGGCACCAACCCGGAGCAGCTTTTCTCCATCGGCTATTCAGCCTGCTTCTTGGGCGCGCTGAAAGTTGTGGCGGGCAAAGAAAAATTGAAACTACCTGAGGAAACCACGGTTTCCGCCAATATCGGCGTAGGCCCGCGCGAGGATGGCGGCGGCTTTGGCATTACCGCCGCGCTCACCGTTTCCGCGCCCGGCGTGGAGAAGGCGAAGCTGGAGGAACTGGTGCAGAAGGCGCATATCGTGTGCCCCTATTCCAACGCCATTTACAAGTCCGTGGATGTGAAGCTGACGGTCGCGTAATTCGCTGGCGGCGCCGTGGAGAATGCTTCCCGGCGCCATCAGAACAGGTTCATACGGACCGGCACCTCCACCAATATTTTCGCCGCGGGCGCGTAAGGCCCGACACCGATGCCAACACCGACATTCAGGCTGGTACGTTTGGAGATGGCGTAGCCGAGCCCGAAATTAAATGTTCCGAAATCATAAGCCGAGCCAGGAAGCTGGCGTCCGTCCGCCGAGGCGGGGAAAACATGCTCCTCCTGATAACTGAATGTCATTGACGCCTTGTCGTTCAGCGCGAAACCAATGCCGAACGTGACCGCGAGCGCCTGGCCCGGGGACAGGTTAACTGGCGTACCCGGCCCGCCCCCTGTGCTGGGCACCGTGTAGGTGTGGCTGAAATTCTTGATATACTGGAAATTGCCGAACAATACGCCGGGTGCTGTGGGATAGAAAACCGTCAGGCTGGGCTGTAATGAGTAGAAACCAGTGCCGGTGGGTAATTTCTTGGGAATGCCGAACAGAAGCTGGTTGCCGGTGTTCGTGGCGTCATAGATCGGCACTTCATACGGATTCTGCCCTGTCGCCGTCTTGAAGGTTAGATTACCGACGAAAATCGGCCAGCCACTATCGCCAGAATTGAATTGATAGGATGCGCCGAACTGAACGTCGCCTATACTGGCGGCATGGGCGCTGGCGGTAAGCGGAACGGCGGAGGGGCCGGCCTGCTGCGCCGTGGTGCTACCCCAACCCAACACAAACGGCACTTTCAGATTCAACTCCAGCCGGTCGGTGATGCCATAGCGCAGGGTGAGAGCCGGCATGAGATAACGTTGGTCCACGCGGGAGACGAAAATATTGCCGAAGGTAATGCCTGGGATGATGGTGAAGCCGTTCAGGTTAAGCTGGTTCTGGGTCCAGTAATCATATTCGACCGACGGGTCGATCACCAACTGGCCCTTGGGCGTCAGCACGCCGCCTGTGTTGGTTAGCACGGTTGCGGATTGCAGGATCACTTTCGTCTGGTCCTGTTGGTTCTGCGCCTGTGCCTGCTGCTGCTCGGCGCCAATGGTGGCACCGCCAGCAGGCGCTTCTGCCGGGGGCGCAGGCTGCGCCACCTGCACCACCTGTTGCGCCGCCTGTTGTTGTGGCGCCGGCGCCGCGGTGCCCGCACCGCGTAGCTTCGCCATCTCCGAGTTCAGCAATTGCTGTTGCCGCTGCAATTGCAACACATGGCGTGCAAGCTCCTCCTCCTCCTGCTGCAATTTTTCCTGCTGTACAGAAATGGACTTTTGCAAAGCCATCAGATTGTCAACCTCTGATTGCGCCCTTGCCGGCTGCACCATGCCAAGCGACAACAGTAGTGGAAACTGTAAAACAGCGCACCAACCCACGGTTGAACTGCCGGACAAATTGCGGAGCGCTGGAGACCCCCGCTTGACGGCTTGTCGCGAGATTCCA
>JAGWOU010000470.1 GCA_028870815.1 Rhodospirillales bacterium
ACCAACGGGATGAAGGCGCCATCACCCAATTCCTTGCCATATTGAAGGACCAGTTATGAGCGGGAGGAAATCTCCCACCCTCCCACCAATCCCCTCTGCTTTTTCATAAAATTCTTGCCCTAAAGGACTCTCATTATGCCCAGCTTGTTTGATCCGCTGGAACTCGGTGAACTGACCCTCCCCAACCGCATCATCATGGCGCCGCTCACACGCTGCCGCGCTTCGGAAGGGCGTGTTCCCAATGCGCTGATGGCCGAATATTACGCCCAGCGCGCCGATGCCGGGCTGATCATCTCCGAAGCCACCTCCGTTACCCCGATGGGCGTCGGCTACCCGGACACACCCGGCCTCTGGTCCGAGGAACAGGTTGAAGGCTGGAAGCTCGTCACCAAAGCCGTCCACCAGAAAGGCGGACGCATCTTTGCCCAGCTCTGGCATGTGGGCCGTATCTCCGCCCCGCTTTATCTGAACGGCGAGCTGCCTGTGGCGCCCTCCGCCATCGCCGCCAAAGGGCATGTGAGCCTCGTCCGCCCGCAGCAGGAGTTCGTCACGCCCCGAGCGCTGGAAACCAGTGAAATCCCCGGCATCATCGAATGCTATCGTAAGGCGGCCATGAACGCGCAAATGGCGGGATTCGACGGAGTGGAAATCCACGGCGCCAATGGCTACCTGCTGGACCAGTTCCTGCAGGATTCCACCAATAAGCGGACTGACGAATATGGCGGCTCCATCGCCAACCGTGCCCGCCTGCTGCTGGAAGTAACAGACGCCGTCGCCTCCGTATTCGGGCCGGAGCTGGTTGGCGTGCACCTCGCCCCGCGTTGCGATTCGCACAACATGGGCGATTCGAACCCGCTGGCCACCTTTACCTATGTAGCACATGAACTACGCGAAAAAGGCATCGCCTTCATCTGCGCTCGCGAACACCAGGGGGATGATTCCATTGGTCCGCAAATCAAGAAGGCTTTCGGCGGCGTCTATATCGCCAATGAGGGCTTCACCAAGGAGAGCGCCGAGGCGGCCCTCGCTGCCGGCACGGCCGACGCCGTGGCCTGGGGCAAAACATTCATCGCCAACCCGGATCTCGTGACGCGCTTCGCCAACAACGCAAAGCTGAATGTGCCCGTGCCTGACACCTTCTACGGCCAGGGCAGCACGGGCTACACGGACTATTCAGTCCTGGAAACTGTAAGCGCCTGATCCAGGTAGAAGCGATCCGACTCTACCGCCCTGCCATCCGCGCCGTCAGCAGGATGAGCAGGGCGGACACCGCCATCGCCGCCGTGCCGATCCCAAACAGCAGTTCGTAACTCCCGGTAGCGTGGAACAAATGCGAGAATAACGCCGCCACCACGGCCTGCATCACCGCATAAACCATGGTCGCCAGCCCCCAATCGCCAGGCAGGCGCGCCGCCGGAACCATACCGGCAATTGCCCCCGCCACCAGCATCACCGCGCCCAACGCAACCGCTCCCACCGCCAAAGCCGAAATGATCAGCGCGATCTGCACATGCACCAGCAACGGCAATGCAACTCCGCAGCCCATCAACACATAACCACTGCCCAAAGTCGGCAGAAACCCGAATTTGTCTGCCACCCGCCCCAATAATGGCGGCCCCAGCATTGCGGCAACGCCAAGCCAAGCCGCAACTTCCGCTCCCGCGGCCACCCCGCGATGCAGCCCCAACGCCGCGAAGCTGGAAAGAAACA
>JAGWOU010000471.1 GCA_028870815.1 Rhodospirillales bacterium
GCCGGCAAGCCGAACGAAATTTCCGAGGCAGCAGCCAGTGTCGAGGCAGCGTTGAACGACGCCGCACCTTCTTTCGCCGCAATCGCGGAGGCAATGGGAAGGCTTGGTGCGTCGGACCTCGCTTCCGCCGCCGCCCAGCTCCGCCATATAGAGCAGACTGACGCCGCGGGCCTGGCCGATGCGCTGCGCGGCGCCCTCACCCGCTTTGCCAAACGCTCCGTCAACGCCAGCCGCCGGGCGCAGCAGTTGAACCGGGGCCTGAGCGCCGCCCTGCGCAGCCTGCAGGCGCTGGGCGTGCAGGAAGCGGGGCGCTTGATCGCCGAGGCTTAAGGTTTTTATCCTCCCGGAACGCAAAAAGGCCGCCCATTGGGCGGCCTTTTGTTTATCCATGCCTCGCGGTGCCGGCTTACTTCTTGCGGGTGCCGATGCTGGCGAATTTCTTGTTGAACTTGGCGACCTGGCCGCCCGTGTCCACCATGCGCTGCACGCCGGTCCATGCCGGATGGGACTTCGGGTCGATGTCCAGACGCAAAGTCTCGCCCGCGGCGCCCATGCAGGAACGGGTCTTAAATTCCGTACCATCAGTCATGATGATGTTGATCTCGTGATAGTCCGGATGAATGTTGGCTTTCACCGTATAAACTCCATGCAGAAAAAGCCGCCGATCCCGACCGGCAGCGAGGAAAGCCCGGCTTTACGCGGCTACAGGCCCAGATGCAAGGGCAGACCTCGCAAAATCCGCCGCCTGGGCCAGCGCTTGCCTTGCTTCCGGCAGGAAGGACTGACTGATCTGCCACACATGCGGAAGGTTCGGCCAAACCGAAAGTTCCGCCCTTCCCCCGGCGGCATTCACCTTCTCCGCCAAACGCCTTGAATCATCGAGTAAAATCTCCCGGTCCGAGACCTGGA
Source organism: Rhodospirillales bacterium (assembly GCA_028870815.1). Classification (GTDB taxonomy): domain Bacteria; phylum Pseudomonadota; class Alphaproteobacteria; order Acetobacterales; family Acetobacteraceae; genus Acidocella. The sequence goes on from JAGWOU010000471.1 coordinate 910, forward strand.
TGAGCGTGGGCGGCAAACCTGTCAGGTCGCCATATAGCGGCGAGGCAAAGGGCGTCTGCGGGTCCGCGCCTTGCAGATACAAATCTGCCACCTCCTGAATGCGCGACCCCACCAGCATGCTCTCCCGCTCCGCATTGGCCTGAATGGAAGCGCCTGTGGCGGCAAGATCTGTCCAGGGCGAGAACAGCACCAGCCTCGCGGGCATGGGCAACCCAGCTTCGCGCGCCGCCAGCAGCGTGCCCACAGCCAGCCCGCCCCCGGCGGAATCGCCCGCCACCACCAGCCGTTCCGCCCCATGCGCCGCCAGCAAAGCCCGGTAGCAGGCCAGTGCGTCATCAATGGCGGCGGGAAAAGGGTGTTCAGGTGCCAGCCGGTAAGCGGGCGCGAACACGGCAAACCCGTGCTTGGCAAACCCGCCGGTGATCGGCCTGTGCGTGGCGGGCGAACAGGCAAAATAGCCGCCCCCATGCAGATACAGCATCACCCCAGCCCCTTCGGCTTCGCTCCGCGCCCATTCGCCGCGTATGCCGCCAATGGTCTCGGCCGAAAACGACACGCCGCGTATTACCTGCGGCAGGTGGTTGCCAAAGGCCGCCCGCGCATCAGACGGCGTGAACGCCTTCTCCAGCTTGCGCTTCACAAACAGGCGCAACACCAGATGCGCGATGTAGGACTGCCAGCTCGGCATCGTCTCATTCTCCCGCAGGACACAAAGCCGTTCGTACCCTGTGGGTAGATGGCGCCGCAACCAGATTAGGCAAGGGCTTATAGCACCTGGGTGGCGATTGGCGGAAAGATG
>JAGWOU010000472.1 GCA_028870815.1 Rhodospirillales bacterium
CAAAGCGGCAATATCGCGGAAGGGCGCGTAGTCAATTTCGACAAGGTCCCAGCCCAGCGCTTGCGCCTTGGCCAAAGCGGCATCGTAGAGGGCGGCAGCTTGTGCGTCTCCGGCGAAGTCCTTGTCCTTCGCGGCCAGCACTCCCAGGCGCGGGGCGGCGGGCAAGGCGTGGGTGGCGGGGGCGCGGGAATAGCAATCCGCTGCATCATACCCTTCCGCCGCGCTCAGTGCCGCCATGGCGTCTGCCGCGCAATTGGCGAAGATCGAGATGCAGTCAAGGCTTTTGCATGCAGGCACAACGCCAGTTGAAGAAAGGCGCCCGATGGAGGGTTTCAACCCGATAAGGTTGTTGAAGGCGGCGGGCACGCGGCCGGAGCCCGCCGTGTCCGTCCCCAGCGAGAAGGCGGCAAACCCAGCCCCCACGGAAACCGCCGAGCCGGAGGAGGAGCCGCCGGAAATATAAGCCGCGTTGAATACCGAGCGCGGGGCGCCATAAGGCGAGCGCGTACCGTTCAGCCCGGTGGCGAACTGGTCCAGATTGGCCTTGCCGATCAGTAGCGCCCCCGCCACGCGCAGCCGGGCGATGGTGGTGGTGTCCTGTTCCGGCGTGTAGGCAAAGGCCGGGCAGGCGGCAGTGGTGGGCAGGCCCGCCACGTCGATATTATCCTTCGTCACATAAGGAATACCGTAGAGCGGTTTGCCCGCCGGGCCTTCCGCTTCCAGCTTCGCGGCCTCGGCCAGCAGCACATCCTCCGGCACCAGGGAGATGAACACCGCCTTGTCCGGCCAGGCGGCAATGCGCGCCAGCAGGGTTTTCACCAGTTCCGTGGGGGTGAGGGTTCCGGCTGCGTAGGCGGCCTGGATGGCGGAGAATTCCAGCAGTTCGGGGGTCATCAATTCGTCTCCCATCAAGTCACGTCGGGGGTAATCACGCCAAGCCGCTGCCCGGCGCGGATGGTCTGGCCGGGAACGGCGTTGAGCGAGGCGATGCGGCCGGTGGCGCTGGCCTGCACGCGCACCTCCATCTTCATGGATTCCAGGATCATCACCACATCCCCGCGCTGCACGATGGCGCCGGGTTCGGCGAGGATCTGCCAGATGCTGCCCGGCACCGGGGCCGCGATGGCGCGGCTGCCCGGCGGCAAGGGCGTTTCCTCCGGCGGCGGGGCAATGTCCGGCTCCTCGAAGCTGTTCAGCCCCTTTTGCGCCCAATCCTCCCGCTCGGCGGCGAAGGCGGCGCGCTGGGTGGTCTGGAAGGCGTTTATGCTCTCCGCATTCTCGGCGCAGAAGGCCTGATAATCCCGTAAGCAGAAACGGCTTTCCTCGATCCGGAGCGGATATTTGCCCTGCGGAAACGCCTCCCGGGCTTCCAGCAGCTCGGCCTCGGAGACTTCCGTGAAGCGGATCCGGTCGAAATGCCGCAGCAGCCAGGGCTTGCCCTGCTCAAAAGGCGGTGTCTGCCGGTGCGTGTTCCAAACCTGGATGGTGCGTCCGAAAAGCTGGTAACCGCCGGGGCCTTCCATGCCATAGACGCACATATAGGCCCCGCCGATGCCAACCGCGTTCTGCGGCGTCCAGGGCCGGGCGGGGTTATATTTGGTGGTCACCAGCCGGTGGCGTGGGTCGTACGGCGTGGCGACGGGCGCGCCGAGATACACATCCCCCAGCCCCAACACGACATAAGAGGCATCGAAAATGATGCGCTTA
>JAGWOU010000473.1 GCA_028870815.1 Rhodospirillales bacterium
CTGGTGGCTCGCTCGCGTTATGAATCGGCAAATTGGCGACAGAGGGCGGCAGCGATTTCGGAATGTTGATGTTGGCTTTCAGAATGTCGACCCGCCCGCCCAGCGCGGCTTGACCCTTCATGTCGCCTGTCAGGGTTAGCCCCGCGTTCAGTGTTTCGGTAACAAGGTCTGAGGCAATTGGCGTGGCGTTATGGGCGTTCAACGCGATGTTGACCGGCAGCACGGGGTTGCCGAGATCAATTGTGCCGTGCCCGGAAATATTGCCTTTGCCGGCGGTGGCGTTGAGGCTTTGAATCGTGATGAGCTTGCCCGCGGCCAAGACATCGGCGTTGATCGCGGTGAGGTTCAGCCCGGAGGCGATGTTCTGCACCGTGCCATCCGCCAGCTGCAGCGTGCCATTGGCCAGCGGCGCCTTGGGCGTGCCAGCCACGCGCATATTGGTGGTGACCACGCCGCGCACGAGATTGCCATCCGCCATCAAAATCGGGTCCAGCAGCTTCAGGTCGAGCCGCCCGGCCACGCCGAGATTCATTGGCCCGGTCGTTGCCGTCGGCGCGGTGCCGTTGACGGTGAAATGCATATCCTGCCCGGCATCAAGGGCTAGATTCATGCCAACATTCCGGCTGTTCAGCTTTGCCGTTGCGGTGAGGCTGGCGGGCGGCAGGGCGGCAGCCGGGCCGGTGAGGCCACGCAGCCCGGTGCCGTTCAATGTCACTTGCCCGGCGGGAGTTTTCGGCGTGCCGGTAAGATGCATCTGGGTGGCGAGGGTTCCGGCGACCGCGACGTGCATTTTCGCCAAAAGCGGGTTCAGCATCTTCAAATCCAGCCTGGCGGCAGCTGTAAGGTTCATCGGTCCGGTCATGGTCAGCGGCGCGGTGCCGCGCGCGGTGATGTTCGCATCCTGCCCAGCGCTGGCGGTGAGGTTTAGATCCGCGCTCTTGCCCTTGAGGTCCGCCGTGCCGGAAATGTTGGCTACCGGAAGCCCTGTTGTGCTCTTGCTGATATAGCGCAAACCCGTGGCGTTTAGCGTAATGCGCCCGGCGGGTGCTTTTGCTGTGCCGGTGAGGTGGGCGGTGAGATTCACGACGCCGGCGGCGTCGAGTTTAGGCGAAACCAGCTTCGCCATGGACAGATTGAGATTGCGCACCGAGGCCGTGGCGTTGATCTCCGGCGAGAGCGTGCCGTCGAGCGCGATGCTTGCGGTGCCAAGTGCCAGGTCGAGATGATGGACCGCGAGGTCTGGTTTCGCCGCGATGTCGGCGGGGCCGCGCAGCCGGGCGGCGATGCCGCGCCAATCCGCAGAGAGACTGGCCAGATGCGCGCTCTCGGCCGGTACATCCAGCACGCCCGCCAGATTAAGTCTCGCCGGAGCGGAGATCAGCCTTGCCACGGTCGCGTCCAGTTTCACGGCCAGCGCCTTCAGCGGACCCTCGGCGGTGACATTGCCGTTGACCGTGCCGAGGGACGGAACCGCCACCACATTTTTGGCGGTGAGGGCTAGTTGCAAAGACTGGTCCTGCTGGTAGGCGAAATCTCCCTGCACGCTGCCCTGCATCCGGTTGCGGGTGAAGATGTCGAAATCCGAAAGCGCGCCGAGCGTGATATGGGCGGTGCCGGTAGGCAGTCTCGCCCCCGCCGCAAGGTTCAAATCCGCCCTCGCCGCGAGGGATTTCCAATCCGCCGCTCTGATCTTCACATGGGCG
>JAGWOU010000474.1 GCA_028870815.1 Rhodospirillales bacterium
GACCGCATTTGACTCAGGGGAATGGCGCGGGCGGGCGTCCGGATGTCGGTAAGCTCTCCGCCGATGAAGCTGCAGACGATCTTGCGCGCCACCTTGAGAATACGCATATGGTATTCATAACCGCTGGCATGGGCGGAGGCACTGGCACGGGCGCGGCGCCTGTGATCGCACGCATGGCGCGCGAACGTGATATTCTTACTGTTGGTGTGGTCACCAAGCCATTCGCGTTCGAAGGAAAGCGCCGAATGCGCGCTGCCGAAGAAGGCATCATTGAGATGCAAGCCTATGTCGACACGTTGATCGTGATTCCGAACCAAAACCTCTTCAAGGTCGCGAATGAGCGCACCGGCTGGAAAGAGGCGTTCGAGATGGCCGATAACGTGCTCTATATGGGTGTGCGCGGCGTAACTGATCTTATGGTGATGCCTGGTATCGTGAATCTGGACTTTGCTGATGTGCGCTCCGTGATGCGCGAGATGGGCAAGGCAATGATGGGCACTGGCGAGGCCGAGGGTGAGGACCGTGCAATCCGCGCAGCCGAAGCCGCGATCAGCAATCCGTTGCTGGAAGACACCAATATGAAGGGCGCCCGAGGTCTGTTGATCAACATTACAGGCGGCTCTGATGTGACGCTGTTCGAGATTGATCAAGCCGCCAATCGTGTCAGCGAAGAGGTCGATACGGACGCGAACATCATGTTCGGGATGTCGCTAGACGAAACCATGTCTGGCCGGATACGTGTTTCGGTCGTGGCTACCGGCATCGATTCGATGCCAGTGTCTATGCCCAATCTGAAAGTGGTGAACGGCGGCGCGGAAAGCGACCATATTGTACAAGCGGTTGCAACGCAAAATGCGCAGCAGCATGCTGCTACCGGGGCTTCCCGTCCGGCTGGTTATGTGCCGGAACCTCCCACAGTGCCGTTGGTTTCGAAAGCCTTTGTTGAGCGTGGGCACGAAGTCGGCCCCGCCGTTATGGAGGCGCCTGCTGTTGCCGCCGAGGCGCCGGCTGTCTTGCGCCCCGCTGCGCCTGTGCGCACGGCAACAATGGCTCCGCCTCCTGCGCCTTCGCGAATTCCTGAGCCGGCCAAGACGGGTAGCATTTTCAAATCTGTGTTCGGATTTGGGGCTCACAAAGCGGCAACTTCTGCCCCGCAACAGCACCGTCACGAGCCTGCTATGCGAGTGGACGATACTACAGAAGCGTCTCGTGCGTCAGTCCGCCAAGCTCAGGTTGACGAGGTTGGTCTGGAAATACCGGCCTTCTTGAGGCGGAACCAGTAAAGCTTACTCATTTCCAAAAAAGTCCCTTGCTCAGCCTTGGGGCTTTTTCATTTGCGGACGATGTAGCTTCGTTTGCCGGTTTTCGAATTATACCAGACCTCAAAATGTTCGCCACTGGCAGGGTCAATGAAGTTTTCCATTGTAGGTTCCCATCCTGGTCCAGGCGGGGCAGGGTGGTTGGAACCGTAGCGGCGCTCGAAGATTGTGCCGATTAAGATGAGAAAGCCAAGAGTAAGTGCGCTGAGACCTGCTGGACCCGCCCCGAAGGCTAGTCCTACCCCTCCACCCGCGCAACACAGCATGCCAAAGCAAAGTACAAAAGCCCGCAGCATTGTTCAAATCGGCTCAAGCACTACCGCTGTGCCATAGGCGACGATTTCACTCATTGTTTCACCCATCTCTGATGAGTCAAAGCGCATC
>JAGWOU010000475.1 GCA_028870815.1 Rhodospirillales bacterium
CAGGCTGCTTTACGCCAAGGATAATATCGGCTCGGCGCGGGTGACGCCGGAGATGCTGCTGCAGGCCAGCCTGCGCATGAAGCCGGACCGGATCTTGTTGCAGGAGCTCCGCGACGATGCGGCCTGGACCTATATCAATGAGATCGTCTCCGGCCATCCCGGCTCGATCACCACCATCCATGGCCGCAATCCCGAGCAGGCATTCCGGCGGCTGTTCGCGCTGGTGAAGGGCAGCTCGCAAGGCGGGCGTTGGGATGATAGAACGCTGATGGAATTCTTGTCCGCCGCCGTCGATCTGATCATCCCGTCCCACAATGAGGGGGCGGTTTATGAGATCGGCGAAGTCTGGTTCGCCGCCGATGCAGCGCGGCGTGGTGAGACGGCGGCGCATTTACTGCGGGCGGCCTGAGCCATGAGCATCGCCCTCTCGGAACAGGCTGGGCAGCTTATCGTCAAGGCCGGGTTTGGGATCATCCTGGCGTTGATCGCCTGGACGGTGGTGGCGTCCTTTGTGTTTCTGTTCGGGACCGGGCTGCTGCACGCGTTCCCCCACCCTTTCTGGCAATGGTGGCTCTATGCGTTGAACTTTGATGGCAACCCGCGTGTCGCGCTCTGGCTCAAAATTGGCGCCGGGGTGGGCGTTATGCCGCCGGGGTTGATGATCGCGGCGCTGATCTATCGTGGTCAGCGCGTGGTAGGGCCAAAGCTCCGGCGGCCGCTGTTCGGCGGCATCGTCAAATCGCCTCTGGCGGTGACTGATAATCATGGTCGCGCCGCCTGGATTAGCATGGCGGCGGCGCAGGAGCGGTTCCCAGGCCCTAACCCAGCCTTTGGCGGCATCGTGGTCGGCGAGGCGTATCGGGTCGATCAGGACAAAATAGCGGCGCGGCGCTTCGACCCGGAGGACGCCAGAAGCTGGGGGCAGGGTGGGCAAGCGCCGTTGTTGATCGATCCATGCCGGGAGGGGCCGACCCACTCGCTGATGATCATCGGCAGTGGTGGCTTTAAGACCACCACGGCCGTCTCCAGCCTGCTGCATTGGACGGGTGCTGCGGTCATTCTCGACCCTGCTGGCGAACTGGCGCCGATGCTGCGGGAGGCGCGCAAGGCGATGGGGCACAAGGTGCATGAACTCGATCCGCGCGCGGGGACTGGGTTCAATGTGCTGGACTGGATCGACACCACCTCACCACTGGCGGCAACGAATATCGATTCCGTGGTGGCCTGGGTCTGCGGGGATCACAAGCCGGCGGCCAAAAAGGATGATTTTTTCGACAGCATGGCGCGCAATGTGGCGCGCTGCTTCCTCGCCCATATTCTGTTCGACCAGGCTGCACCGGAAAAACTCAAAACCTTGCGAGCGGTCCGTCAGGCAATCGCTATGCCGGTCAAGGAGGTCCGCGCCGTGTTGCGCGGGATATTTGAGACGAGCCCCAGCCTCTATGCGCGCCAGCTGGCCGGGCCGGTTTGCGGGCTGGTCGAGGAGACGTTCAGCGGGGTGATCGGCAGTGCGGCCGAGCTGACCACCTGGCTTGCCAATCCGGCCTTTGCCAATCTGGTCTCGGGCAACAGCTTTAAGACTTCCGATTTGTTGGCAGGCAAGGTCACCATCTTCCTGAAAATGCCGTTGAAAGCGCTGGAGACGGAGCCCGGCATATCGCGCACCATCATCGGGGCGTTGCTCAATGCCGTGTACG
>JAGWOU010000042.1 GCA_028870815.1 Rhodospirillales bacterium
CCTGTTCGCCGTGCTGCCAGAATTGGAAAAGGCTCTCTAAATCATGAAATTGTCGAGCGAATGGTGCAACCATGAGTGAGACTGCGCGCGGGGATGGTGGGGCGGCCGCGCGCCAAATAAAAATCATCGGAGTCATCGGTGCCGGGTTGATGGGAAACGGCATCGCCCATGCGGCGGTGATTTCCGGTTTTGATGTCATCCTGGTGGATGCGTTCGAGGCCGCCTTGGCCAAGGGCCTGGCGACCATGGAAAAGAACATGGACCGCCAGTTGGCCAAAGGCAGCCTCACGGCGGAGACCAAAGCGGCGGCCCTTGGCCGCCTCACCTCCTCCACCGATTACCATGCGCTGAAAAACACAGACCTCGTTATCGAGGCGGTGCCGGAAAAGCTGGAGATCAAAGAGGGCATCTATAAAGAGCTGAAAGACGTGCTGGCGCCGGAGACGATCCTGGCCTCCAACACGTCTTCCCTCTCCATCACCCATCTGGCCGCACTTTCCGGGCGGCCAGAAAAATTCATCGGTCTGCATTTCTTCAACCCGGTGCCGATGATGAAACTGGTGGAGATCATTCGTGGCCTCGCCACATCGGATGACACTTATCAGGCCGCCGCCGCACTGGCGGAGAAGCTCAACAAAACCGCCGCCACCGCGCAGGACGCGCCGGGCTTCATCGTCAACCGCCTGCTCTGCCCGATGTTGAACGAGGCGATCTTCGCTTTGGGAGAAGGCGTTGCGGATGCCACTTCCATAGACGATGCGATGAAACTGGGCGCCAATCACCCGATGGGCCCGCTCACCCTCGCGGATTTCATAGGGCTGGACACGCTGCTTTCCATCATGCGGGTGCTGCATGAGGAACTGGGCGAGGACAAATACCGCCCTGCGCCCTTGCTGGTGAAATACGTGAATGCGGGCTGGCTGGGGCGCAAATCCGGCCGGGGCTTTTACGATTACAGCGCGAACCCGCCGAAGCCGGCGCGCTAATCCAGTACTGCGGCAGCTTCCTGCGACCCGGGTGCCGCCTTGCGTTGCGGGCCGCGCATCAGCAGCAAGCATAAAGCCGCCGGCAAAGTGGCGAGAAACATGAATTTATAATCGTCCATGTAGGCGATAATCTGCGCCTGCGTCGTCACCATGGAATCAAGCCGTGCCGCACCGCCTTGCGTGGCCGGATTCCAATACCGGCTAACCGCCCCGCCCGCCTGCAACGCGCGCGAAAATGGCGTGATATGCGTCATCAGATCGGCATGCATGTAAATGGTCATGTGGTCGAGCAAGGCCGTGGTCACGGAAATGCCAATGGCGCTGCCAACATTGCGCAACAGGCTGAGCAGCGCCGTGCCCTGGGTACGCAAAACGGGCTCCAACGTGTAGAATGCCACCACCTGCAAGGGCACAAACACAAAGCCGAGCCCCGCCCCCTGCACCACGATGGTCAGCACCATGTAGTCCTCGCCGGTCGCGGGCGTCCAACCTTCCTGCATGTAGAGTGAAAGCCCCAGCAGCATATAGCCAAACAACATCAACAGCCTTGGGTCGATGCGGTTGGTCAGGCGCCCCGCCACCATCATGGCGAACATGGTGCCAAAGCCGCGCGGCGCCATCACCAGCCCCGCCGTCGCCACCGGATAATTGTCGAGATTTTCCAGATACGGCGCCAGCAGCGCGGAGGACGCCAGCAGCACCATGCCGACCAGGAACATGGTGATCAGGCCCGCGACAAAATTACGATCGAAGAAAATCTCACGCGGAATAAAAGTTCTCTGCGCGGTGAACATATGCACGAGGAAAAGATAGAATCCGAGCACCGCCAGCACGAAGGCGGCGATTATGGTGGTGGAACTCAGCCAGTCGAGCTGCTCGCCCCGGTCCAGCGCCAATTGCAGCGCCCCCAGCCCGAGTGACAGCACGGCAAAGCCCGTCCAGTCGAACCTGCTTGCCTCACGCTGCTTGCCCCCCGGCATCAGCGCCGCCAGTCCCAGCACCGCGGCGATGCCAAACGGCAAATTCACAAAGAACACATAACGCCAGTTGAAATCATCGGTGAGATAGCCGCCAAGGGTTGGCCCCAGAATCGGCCCCACCATCACCCCCATGCCCCAGATGGCCATCGCCGCTCCGCGCTGCTCGGCCGGGTAGATGTCCAGCATCGTCGATTGCGAAAGCGGCACCAGCGCCGCGCCAAACGCGCCTTGCAGCAGCCGGTAGAGCACCATCTCGGTCAAGCTCTGCGCAATACCGCACAACATGGAAGTGACCGTAAACCCCACCAGGCAGGTGATGAAAAGCTGTTTGGTGCCAAACCGCGCCGCCAGCCAGCCCACCGGCGCGGTCATGATCGCGGCGGTTACCACATAGGAGGTCAACACCCAGGTGATCTGATCGTAAGAGGCCGAGAGCGAACCTTGCATGTAAGGCAGCGCGACATTGGCGATGGTGGAATCCAGCGCCTGCATCAGTGTCGCGATCATCAGGCAGACGGTGATGATGCCCCTGTTCGGAACCTCCGTGGTGGCACCTTCGGCCATCAGAACAGATCCGAAAGATGCCGTTTATGCTGCGTGTCGATGGAGATTTCCGTGCTCATCCCGGCGCGCAGAGGCAGGTCCTTCGGCCCGGAGATGATCTTGATCCGCAACGGAATACGCTGCACCACCTTCACCCAGTTGCCGGAGGAATTCTGCGCCGGCAGCACCGAGAACTCAGAACCAGAAACCGGCGCGACGCTTTCCACCTCACCCTTCCAGTGCTGACCGGGATAGGCATCCACCGAAATGTTCACGCTCTGCCCGGCGCGCACCCAGGTCAATTGGTCCTCCTTCGGCTGGGCGGTGACATAAACATCCGTATCGGAGACCAGGCCGAAAGCAGCGGTGCCTGCGGCCAGCATCATCCCGGGCTGCAACTGCTCAACCTCTGTGACGGTGCCTGAGAAAGGCGCCCTCACAATACTGTGGTGCTTGTTCAGCAATGCCTGGTTAAGTGCGGCCAAGGCGTTCAGATATTCCGGCGTCTGCGCCGGGTCGATGTCCGGGTTGCCGTTCAGCTTCACCAATTGCTGTCCCGCGGCCGCCTGCATCTGCTGCAACTTCGCCTGGTCACCCTGGAGGGCGAAGCGGGCATCATCATATTGCGCCCTGGTGGCGCCGCCCGTGTTCACCACGGCGGCATATCGGGCAAGGTCGGCCTTGTCTTTTTCCACAAGCGCCTGTTGCTCGGCAATCTGCGCCTGGGCCATCTTGTAGCCGTGCTTGGCGGCGTCGATATCCTGCACCGCCTGGGCGAGATTGGCGCGGGCGGAATCCACCGCTATGGCGAAACCCCGCTGACCAAGCGAGAAAAGCGGCTGTCCGGCGGTGACATGCTGATTATCCCGGACGTAAACCGTGCCGACCAGCCCGCTCACATCGGTGGAAAGCGAAACCTTCGCTGCATCCACGTAGGAATCGTCGGTGTAAACATAGCGTCCGCCGAACAGCCAGTAGAGCAGGCACACCAGCGCCACCAGCACCACCCCGCCGAGCATGAGCACCGCCCTGAGCCGGGATTTACGGCGGGCAGGTGCGGCAGCCGTGCTGGCCGCAGGGCGTTGCCCCGCCTGTTCCCGCGCCAGGGTATTGGATTGGGACATCAGCTGTTCTCCTGGAGTTTTTCATGGCAGGCCTTGGGCAAGGCCGCCCCGGCGCCACGCAGCAGATTGGCTTTCATGAGCTTCAGCGTCTCCATCACCACATCACGGTCGGCATCGGTCAGGCCGGCGGTGATGAAGGCGGTGATTTCCTGGCGCTGGCGGTCGATTTCTTCCAGATAGGGCGTAGCCTCGGGCAGCAGATGCAGGCGCCAGATGCGCCTGTCCTGCGCGTCGGCCCGGCGCTCGATCAGCCCGGCCTTCTGCAACCGGTCCACCAGCCGGGCGGCGGTGATCGGCTCAACCTCCAGCAAATCCGCCAGCTCCTTCTGGGTCAGGCCCGGATTGAAAAAGACCTGCTTCAGAATGCCCCATTGGGCACGCGTCATCCCATGCTGGCGGGCCCTGCGGTCGGCTTCCACACGGGTCAGCCGGGACACCACCATCATCAGGATCAACAGATCATGTTCGTAATCCATGCCCATAACGAGCGGGATAATAACGTGGCTTATGAATTTGTCTGCTGCTGGTTTCGCCTATCCGGCCAGCGCCTCATGCAACACTGGCACCAAGCCAGTAATGGCGATCTGCACCCCGATGCCCAGCAGCAGAAACGCCGCGATGCGGGAGACAACAACCTGCCCGGAATGGCCCAGCACCCGCACCATGCGCTCCGAGGCACTGTAACAGGCCCATATGAGCGCCGCATTGGCCAATACGGCGATGGAGTCCGCCGCATAGAAAATCCACGCGGCGGAGAAGGTGTCTGGCCGGCCGGTGGCGAGTGAAATGGTGACGGCGATGGTGCCCGGCCCGGTGGTAAATGGCAGCGTGAGCGGAAAAAAGGCGTACCCCGCCAGATCTTCCTCGGCGGCGGCGTTCACTGGCTCGGCATCCTTCTGCTTACGCTTCGTGGTGCTGTCCGGCGCGTTCAGCATCTCATACGCCCGCACGGAGACCACCAGCCCGCCCGCGATGCGCAGGGCGTTCATCGAGATACCGAAGAAATTCAGGATATAGGTGCCCGCCAGCAGGGCGGACATCATGACCAGAAACGAATAAAACGCCACGCGCCGGGCCAGGGCCTGCCTTTGCGCGGTGCCTTGCTCGCTGGTTACCTCATGAAAGATGATGGCGCCGCCGAGCGGGTTTATGATCGAGAACAGCGCTGGAAATGACAGGAGGAAAGCGGAGAGGGCTGTTTCCATGGCGCCTCAGAGCCCCGCCAGGTCGCGGAACTGCTGTTCCGACAGAACTTCTATGCCCAGTTCCGCCGCCTTCTTGGCTTTGGAGCCCGCATCCTCGCCCACCACCACAAAATCAGTTTTCTTGGAGACAGACTCCGTCACCTTCGCCCCCAACGCCTCGGCACGGGCCTTCGCTTCGGGCCGGGCCATGGAGAGCGTGCCGGTGAACACCATCACCTTGCCCGCCAATGGGGAATCGATCGCCGCGGCGGCTTGCTCATCCTGCACCCGCACCTCCGCTTCCAGCCGTTCCAGCGTGGCGAGATTATGCGCCTCCGCGAAGAAGGCCAGTAGATCCTCCGCGATGGCGGGGCCGATGCCGGAGATGGACCCAAGTTCCAGCCGCGCATCGGAGCCGATGATCTGCGCCGCCAGCATCGCCTCTTTCCAATGGGCGTAAGAGCCGTAATGCCGGGCGAGCAGCTTGGCGTTGTTCTCGCCAATGCGCCGAATGCCGAGCGCGAAGATAAACCGTGCCAGCCCAATCTCCCGCCGCGCCGCGATGGCGACTGAAAGCTTGGCGGCGGACACCTCACCCCAGCCCTCGCGCTTGGCAATCTCGCCCTCATGCGCGGGCAAGCCGAAAATATCCGCGGCCCCGCACAGCAACCCGGCATCGTGGAATTCCCGCACGGTCTTCTCGCCCATACCCTCAATGTCGAACGCGCCGCGCGAGCAGAAATGAATCAGCCGCTCCACCACCTGTGCGGCACATGTCAGCCCGCCCGTGCAGCGGCGCACCACATCCTCATCCGCCCGCACCGCGAGAGAACCACAAACCGGGCAATGATCCGGGAATTTGAAAGGATGCGTATGCTCACCGCGCTTCAACACGCCGAGGATCTGCGGAATCACATCCCCCGCGCGCTGCAGCTCCACTGTGTCGCCAATCCGCACATCCTTGCGGGCGATCTCGTCCTCGTTATGCAGCGTTGCGTATGTTACAAGCACGCCGCCCACATTCACCGGCTTCAGCCGTGCACGCGGCGTGAGCGCGCCAGTGCGGCCCACCTGGATTTCGATATCCTCCAGCACCGTGCTGGCTTTTTCAGCAGGAAATTTCCAGGCCACGGCCCAGCGCGGCGCCCGGCCCACAAAGCCAAGCCGGTTCTGCAAGGCAAGGTCGTTAATTTTATAGACCACGCCATCAATATCATAAGGCAGGTCAGCGCGCGCCGTCCCCATCTGCGCCTGGAAAGCCTCCGTCCCGCCTTCCGGCACGCGCTGTGAAAGCGGGTTCACATCAAACCCCCAACGCCGCAAAGTTTCCATATATTTCCAGTGAGTTTGCGACACCGGCACGGAGGTTTCCCCCTGTGCATAGGCAAACAGCGAGAGTTTGCGTTTGGCGGTGATGGAAGGGTCAAGCTGGCGCAAGCTCCCCGCCGCCGCATTGCGCGGATTGGCGAATTGCCGCTCCTGCGCGGCATTCAGCGCCAGAAAATCCGCCTTGGTCATATAAACCTCGCCCCGAATCTCGATGAAATCCGGCGCATCCTCCGGCAATTCCCGGGGCAGGTTCTCAAGCGTCAGGATATTAGCGGTCACATCCTCGCCCTCTGTGCCATCGCCACGCGTGGCCGCACGGACAAATTTGCGGTTCTCGTATGTCAGGGAAATAGAAAGCCCATCCATCTTTGGCTCAGCCACGAATTCCAGCGCCTCATCCTTCAGCCCCAGAAACCGCCTCATACGGGCAATGAACTCCTCAAACTCCGCCTCGTCGAACACATTATCCAGCGAGAGCATTGGCGTGCGGTGAATGACCTTCTTGAAGCCGGAAGCAGGCTTGCCCCCCACCTGTGCCAGCGCCTTGGCTTCGTCCCGCCACTCCGGGTGCGCGGCCAGAATCGCCTCCGCCTCTCGGCGCAGCGCGTCGTATTCCGCGTCGGTGATCTCCGGCGCGTCATGTTCGTGATAAGCAGTGTTGGCGGCCTCGATCTTCGCCAGCAGCGCGTCGAGCGTCTCTCTGTCGTTCATCTTATCAAGAGGCTTTCAGCCGCCTGTCTCGCCGCCTCGGTCACGCTCTCGCCGGAGAGCATGCGGGCAATCTCCTCCCGGCGCTCCACCTCGCTCAGCATCTGCACCTCGGTCACGGCGCGGCCGCCCGTCTCGCGCTTCTGCACCCGCATCTGCGCCGCCGCACGCGCCGCCACCTGCGGGGAGTGTGTCACCACCAGCACCTGCACATCTTCCGCCACGCGGGCCAGGCGCTCGCCCACCGCCGCCGCCGTGGCGCCGCCAATGCCGGAATCCACCTCGTCGAAAATCAGCGTCTCGTTATCCGCACCGGCGGAGAGCACCACTTTCATCGCCAGCATCAGGCGGGAAAGTTCGCCACCGGAGGCAATCTTGTCCAACGCGCCGGGCTCCTCACCCGGATTGGTGGCGATGAGAAAGCGTATGGCATCCGCACCGCGCGGGCCCCATTGCGGCTCCGACAGCATCGCGCTCTCCACCACAAAACGGGCGCGTTCCAGCTTCAGCGGCGGCAATTCGGCGGCTATGGATTTTTCCAGCCTGGCAGCCGCGCTGGCCCGCTGGTCGGAGAGGCTAGCGGCTTTTTCCAGATACACCCCGCGCAGCCGGACGGTTTCAGTGGTCAGTGCGGCGATATCCGCCACCCCGCTTTCCAGCGCCGCCAGCCGCGCGCGCAGCTCGTGGAAAAAGCCGGGCAACTCTACCACCGGCACGCCATGCTTGCGGGCGGCGGCGCGCAGGGCGAACAACCGTTCCTCTGTGGCTTCCAAAGCACGGGGGTCGTCCTCCTCGGCGGCGGCCAAGCGTTCCAGAAAATCTTCCGCTTCGGCCAGGGCAATCTCGGCGCGTTCAATCGCCGCCATGGCTGGGCCAGCGGGGTTCACATGGCCGGCGGGCACCGTGATTCGCGCCACCGCCCGCCCCGCCGCGCGCAAGGCAGAAGCCGGGCCGTCCTTGCGCCTGTCCTTGGGCCGCAGCTCGGCCATGGCACTGGCAATGGCCTCGGCCCGGCGCTCCCCCGCCTGCAAGCGCAGGCGCTCGGCGGCCAGAGCCTCCTCCTCGCCTTCTCTGGGGGCAAGCTGGTCCAGCTCAGCCGCGGCATGGCGAAGAAACTCCTCCTCCTTCGCGGTTTCCTCTATCTTCCGCTCCGCTTCCGCCAGCCGGGCGGCGGAATTTCGCCAGGCTTTAAACGCCGCCGCCACGTCCTCCCGCACCGCCTCCGGCACGCCGAACGCATCCAGCAGCGCGATATGATGCGCCGGCTCCGCCAACCCCACCTGCTCATGCTGGCCCTGCACCTCAATGAGCAGTGCTGTGAGTGTTTTCAGAAAACCGGCACTCACCGGCTGGTCGTTCACCAAAGCGCGGGAGCGGCCATCGCGCGTGACGATGCGCCGCACCAGAATATCGCCCCCAGAATCGAGCCCCTGCTCTGTCAGCAGCGCGTGCGCGGGGTGCGCGGCCTCGGCCGAGAAACTGGCCGCCACCACGGCCTGCGCCGCCCCGGCGCGGATCAGCCCGGAATCGGCGCGCGCGCCCAAGGCCAAGCCAAGGCTGTCCAGCAGAATGGATTTGCCCGCGCCGGTTTCACCTGTCAGCGCCGTCAACCCGGCGGTAAAATGCAAATCGAGCCGCTCGATCAGCACCACATCGCGGATCGAGAGGCTGTTCAGCATGGCCCTGTCAGAATGGCCAGTACCAATGATGCTTCGGCTTGGGCGCGGGCGGCGCCACCGAATCGGAATTGGCGGAGCTTTCATCGCTCGCATTCACCAGCCCGTTGGCTTTCAGCTTGCCGTAAGCCGCCTCGTACCAGGAACTGCCGGGATAGTTATAGCCCAGCACCGAGGCCGTACGGATGGCCGGGTCGGTCAGGCCGAGATCCAAATACACCTCCACCATGCGCTCCAGCGCCTCGGGGGCAAAGGTGGTGGTTTGGTAGGTGTTCGCCACATCCTGGTAACGGCCAATGGCGGCGGCGTAGAGATGCTGCTTCTCGTAAAACCGGCCAATCACCATCTCGTGCCCGGCGAGGCGGTTATAGGCGAGACGCATCTTGATCCGCGCATCCCTGGCATAGGCGCTGTCCGGGAAACGGGTGATCACATCCTGCATGGCCTGGATCGTCTCGTAGGTCGTGGTCTGGTCCCGCTGCACATCGTCGATCTGCTCGTAATAGCAGAGGGATTTCAGATAATAGGCGTAGGCGATCTCGTTATTTTCCGGATGCAGCTGAATAAAGCGGTTCAGCGAGCTGATCGCGTCGTCGTAATCCATCTGCTTGTATTGCGAGTACGCGGCCAGAAGCTCCGCATGGGTGGACCATGTGGAATAGGGGTAGGTCTCCTGCAACGCGTCGAAATCCTTCACGGCGATATCGTAATCGCCCTTCTGCATCCGCGCGACGGCGGTGGCATAGGCCTGATCCGGCGGTGGCAGAGTACCGCTGGAGAAATCGCCCAGCGACGCATCCCCTTTGCTTGAGCTTGAACAGGCCGCCAGGGACAAACCGAGGGCAAGCAGGGACAGGCGGGCAAGGCCGGTGCGGAGATGTGTCATTGCGTCCGGCTTATA
>JAGWOU010000043.1 GCA_028870815.1 Rhodospirillales bacterium
CAGCTCGGCGCTCAGCTCACCAGATGCGACGCCTTCTTGAATCACAACGGTGTACTCATCCCGCATAGCCTCGAAAATCTTGGCCAGGCGCTGGCGCAAAACTTCCGACTGGTCGGCGACCTCGGCGCAGAAATTTCCCACCAGGCATCCGCCTCGCATCTCGTTGCAGCTCAGCTCAGCGATTTCCTTATCGAAATAGGCCCTGAAGCGCTCGCGCACAGGCCTTGAAGAATCATGCAAGATTTCAGCATTAAACTGCCTGAGATGCTCGAAATAGCGTTCCAGGATTTCAAGCCCAAACGCCTCTTTCGAGAGGAAATGATTGGTGAAAGAGCCGAGCGGCACATTGGCCGCCTGGGCGATGTCGCGCACGGATGCACCCATGAAGCCCCTCTCGTGAACGACACGGAGGCCTTCATCCAGGATTTTTTCACGATTTGATGGTCTCGGCATGATGGTAATTCACCTCTAAAAACTGTTCCTCCATAAAATACGGTCGTACACATTAAAATGCAAGAGGATTCGGCCCCGGACCGATAGGACCGGCACAGCTCCGCATAAACCTCCAAAGCGCATGCAAAAGATGCATAACTGAGTTTACGTACGTACGTTCTTTTTCAGTTGCCAACGTACGTACGTCCATGTACATAGGCTGCATGAGCAGGCGCTTCCGCCCGCCTCGAAAACCAAAGGAACCAAGGATATGACATACTTCACGAAAATCGCTTCCGTTGCCGCTCTGGCTGTGTCTCTGGCGCCCTTCGCCGCGCAGGCCCGTTCCGGTGAAATCGGCGCCGCCTCCCCGGCCCAGCACCTTGTCCGTATTTCCAGTGCACCCGCCCTTCATGGCCGTGTCGCCACGAACACGCAGGTCCCAGCTGACTTCGCCACCGCCTCGGCCGCCGAGCTCGCGAATATCGGCCACGGCAACAACTCTGCCGGCTAACCCAAGACGCTTCCCCGGCTTTGCGGTGCCATAAACCGTATGGTCCAGCCCTTTCCTCGCGGCTTTCGCGAGGAAGGGCCTGGCTCTCCCGAGGAGTTCTGCAAATGTCAAGTGATTTCCTTGTTGCGGTCCTGGCCCGGCCAAGCGTCCTCGCCGCTTTTCTGCTCTGCCTTCGCATCGCCGCCCTGCTGGGCTATGCGGGCGCGTCCGCCCCTTAACGCCGGGCTGACCGCCTACCTCAAACCCGTATGGCGCTTTATTTAAGCGCCACGCTGAAATCCGCTTCGGTCTTTCCCCGTATCTCATCCACGGTCACGCCCGGCGCGCATTCAACCAACGCAAGGCCGGGCACCTCACCCTTTTTCACTTCGAACACAGCAAGATCGGTGATAATCTTGCTCACCACGCCCTTGCCGGTGAGCGGCAGATTGCATTGCTTCAAAATCTTCGCCTCGCCCTTGGCTGTATGCTCCATCAGCACCACCAAGCGCGGCACGCCGGCCACCAGGTCCATGGCGCCGCCCATGCCCTTCACCATCTTGCCGGGCACCATCCAATTGGCCAGGTCGCCATTCTCCGCCACCTGCAACGCGCCAAGAATGGAAATATCGATATGCCCGCCCCGGATCATGCCGAAGCTCTGGGCGGAATCGAAATAGCTGGTGGTCGGCAGCTCCGTCACCGTCTGCTTCCCGGCATTGATCAGGTCGGCATCCTCCTCGCCCTCAAACGGAAACGGCCCCGTGCCCATCATCCCGTTCTCGGATTGCAACTGAATGGTCATGCCATCAGGAATATGGTTGGCGACCAGCGTGGGAATCCCGATCCCGAGATTCACATAGAACCCGTCTTCCAGCTCGGCGGCGGCCTTCGCGGCCATTTCATCGCGGCTCCAGGGCATCGCTCAACCCTCCTTCTTGCGTAATGTGCGCTGTTCTATGCGTTTCTCGATGTGCGCCGGCTTCACGATCTTTTTCACGAAAATCCCCGGGGTGACGATATGGTCGGGGTCGATCTCGCCCGGCTCGACGATCTCCTCCACCTCGGCCACAGTGAATTTTGAAGCCGTCGCCATGATCGGATTAAAATTCCGCGCCGTCTTGCGATAGACGAGATTGCCTTCCGTATCGGCTTTCCAGGCATGCACGATGGCAAGATCTGCAAACAGGCCACGCTCCATGATGTAATGGCGGCCATTAAACTCCCGCACATCCTTGCCCTCGGCCACCTGCGTGCCATAGCCGGTGGCGGTGTAGAAGGCCGGAATCCCCGCCCCGCCGGCACGGATGCGCTCCGCCAGCGTGCCTTGCGGGTTGAACTCGATCTCCAGTTCCCCGGCCAGATATTGTTTCGCGAAGGTCGCGTTCTCACCCACGTAAGATGAGATCATCTTTTTAATCTGCCGGGTCTCCAGCAAGATGCCGAGCCCCGCCCCGTCAATCCCGGCATTGTTCGAGACCACGGTCAGGTCCTTCACGCCCGAATCCCGGATCGCCTCGATTAGGCTCTGCGCGATTCCGCACAGCCCGAACCCGCCGGACATGATGGTCATACCGTCGAACAACTTGCCCTTCAGGGCCTCGGCTGCATTGGGGGAGATTTTGCTTACAGCCATGGGTCCTCACTTGGTCTTCAGGCTATGCGGGGGCTGTCAGCCTTCCCGCCAAAAACAGCCCTGGGCCGCTGGCCTGGGGCCTTCTCAATCGTGCGTCAGTGTTCCAGGCACATGGCCACGCCCATGCCGCCGCCGATGCACAACGTCACCAGCCCTTTCTTCGCATCGCGCCGCTGCATCTCATGCAGCAAGGTGGTCAGCACCCGCGCGCCGGAAGCGCCAATCGGGTGGCCGATGGCGATGGCGCCGCCATTCACATTCACCTTCGCCGGGTCCAACCCCAACTCCTTGTTCACTGCGCAAGCCTGCGCGGCAAACGCCTCATTCGCCTCAACCAGATCGAGATCGGAAGCGGCCCAGCCCGCCCGTTCCAGCGCCTTGCGCGAAGCCGGAATCGGCCCGGCCCCCATCAGCGCCGGGTCCACCCCGGCGGTGGCGAAGCTCGCGATCCGCGCCAGCGGCGTCAGTCCGCGTCTTGCGGCTTCCTTCGCACTCATCACCACCAGCGCCGCCGCGCCGTCATTAATGCCGGAGGCATTACCAGCGGTCACCGTACCTTCCTTGGTGAAGGCGGGGCGCAGTTTCGCCATCGTCTCGGCGGAAGCATCGTGGCGGATATATTCATCGACCTCCACCACCACCTCGCCCTTGCGGCTGGAAAGCGTCACGGGCGCGATCTCATCCTTGAACTTGCCCGCCTTCTGCGCGGCGGAAGCCTTCTGCTGCGAGGCCAGCGCCAGCGCATCCTGTTCGTCGCGGGTCACCTGCCACTGCTTGGCTACGTTCTCGGCGGTAATGCCCATGTGATAGCCGTGGAAAGCATCCCACAGCCCGTCCTTCAGCATCGTATCGACGAAATTCAGATCGCCCATCTTCTGCCCGGCGCGCAGATGCTGCGCATGCGGCGAGAGGCTCATGCTCTCCTGCCCGCCCGCGACGACAATATTACTCTGCCCGGACATCACCTGCTGCGCGGCCAGCGCCACGGCCCGCAGGCCCGATCCGCAAACCTGGTTGATGCCAAAAGCGGTCTTGCTGTCCGGTATCCCGGCGGCCCTTGCGGCTTGGCGGGCCGGGTTCATGCCCTGCGCGGCGGTGAGAACCTGGCCTAATATGGCTTCGTCAATGTCCTCCGGTGAGAGCCCGGCGCGCTCTATGGCCGCCTTGATGGCAACCTCGCCAAGCCTGAACGCCGGGGTGGCGCTAAAAGAGCCGTTAAAGCTACCGACGGGGGTACGCGCCGCCGAGACAATGACGATATCATCCATAGTCCTGGTTCCTTTTGGCAGTCTCGTAGTCCTGGAGCCTACGATATGCCGGAAGCCCATTCCGCGAAAGGCCGCCAGAGTGACGTTTCAGCATGCGTGCCCGCCACCATGCCGATATGTCCGGCCCGAGGCTCGACCATGGTGACATGCTGCAGCCGTGCCGCCAGCGCCCGGGCTGAGGCAGCGGGCACCAACCGGTCTTTTGCCGGAATCGCGCAGAAAACGGGTGTCTGAAGCTGTCCGGGGTCCACGGCCAGCCCGGCCACACGCCATTCCCCCCGCGCGGTGGCATTGGCGCCATACCAGCCTGTCAGCGCCTCCCGCGCCACGGGTGCGGCCAGCGGCACACCATCGGCCAGCCAATCTTCCATCGCCACAAACCGCCGCGCCCGGGCGCCGACTTTGTCCTGCCCAGCGAAATCCCGGTATTTGTCGCCCACGCCATACGGGTCCACCATGGTAAACATCGCGTTCAACGCATCAATGGGCAGCGTGCCGGAAAACTGCATCGCCCCTTCCATGAAGGGCACCACCTCCGCCACCCGCCGCGCCGCCTCTGGGTCATCGGCGTGGAAGTCCCATGGCGTTGCCAGCAAGGCTAGCGCCTTCACCTTCTCCGGCACGCGCAATGCTGCCGCCAGCGCCAGCAACCCACCCATACAATACCCCGCCAGAATCACCGGGCCGGGCAAGGCCGCCAGCGCCCGCTCCAACCGCCCTGCAATGTAATCGGTCAGCGAAAACCGCCGCTCCACCGCGCCCGGCCAGCCCCAATCCAGCAGATACGGGTGCACCCCCTGCGCGCTCAGCCAGCGCAGCATCGAGGCGTTCTCCATCAAATCCAGGATATAGGCGCGGTTGATCAGGCTGGGCACGAACAGCACCGCCGGGCCATCTCCGCCATAATCCAGCACCCGGCTTTCGCCTTCCTCCCAGATGGCGGGCGGGTCGCGCATCGCGCGCACATAACCATCCTGGCGGTAAGCCGCGATCCCGGCGATCAGCGCCCGGTCTTGAAGCTGAATCTCCTCAAACAGCTTCCCCATCGCGGCCAGGTCCGGCTCCGTCCCGCCGTTCAATAAGTTCGGCCAGGCGCTGCTCAAGTTCAGCGACGCGGCGGCTGAGCCGGTCGACCTCATCCATGCCAGGGCCAGATGCAGCAGCAGCGGGCGCGGCCCGCGGCGGCTCAGCGGAGCCGGGGCTTCGGGGCGGGGCGTCATGCGGCAGCAACGCCGCGGCAGCGGCAGCGGCCTGCGCCCACAGGCTCAGCATCGCGGCCCAGTTTTCGCGCAACTCGCGGTCCGCCGCCATCGCGGTCAGCTCGCTCTGCCACACGGCCACGAAATCCTTGGCCCAATTCTCGTCCATGCGCCATGCAATCCCTGCCGCCCCGCCCTTCTTCCTAACCTGCCCCGGCCAAAATCGCCACAACCTAAGCGCGCACTGTGCAGCGCACAAATTTCGTGGTTTTATAACAGCACAAGCGTGCCGCCTGCACTTTCGCCATCGATCCGGGGATGAAAGAAAAATCCATGAGTGAAACGGTCAAGCCCAAATCGCAACCCGTCATCGTCAAGAAATACGCCAACCGCCGGCTCTATAACACCGAGACGTCGAGCTACATCACGCTCGACAATCTGGCGGAGATGGTCCGCAACAACCGCGACTTTGTGGTTTACGACGCCAAGAATGGAGACGACATCACGCGCGGCGTGCTCACGCAGATCATTGTCGAGGAGGAGGGCAAGGGTCACGCCTTGCTGCCGATCACGTTTCTGCGCCAGCTCATAGGCGTTTACGGAACCGACATGCCGGGCATGATGCCGAAATATCTCGAACAAGCGATGGCGAATTTCCTGCGCCAACAGGAGAGCATGCGCGAGACGGTGAGCAAAACCTTTGGCCCCTTCATGCCGCCGGGCATGGAGGATATGGGCCGCAAGAACATGGAAATGATGGAACGCGCGATGCACCTGTTCACGCCCTTCTACCGCGAAGGTGCCGAGGTCCGGCCAGGACAGGACAGCGCGCATGATTATCAAGAGGAGATTCTCAGCCTGCGCGCGGAGGTTGAACGGCTCCAGGCCGAGCTGGCGGCGATACGCGCCAAGGGCAAGTAATCAGCCAAATGGGCCATCACGCATAGACGGCCCCCCGCGCTTGGGGTAGAGAGCGGGACCATGAAATTTGCTCTCCCCCTGGCACTGGGCTTGGCCCTGGGCGCCGTTGCGGCGCCGGTTCACGCACAGCTCTCCACCGGAGAGCCTGGCTCCGGTATGGGCATGGGTGGCGTTGCTGGTTCCCCGGCCCCCCAGCCAAAAGCTACCACACCAGATATCGCCCCCACCGGCCTACCCGGTGTCGGCAATGTCGCGCCCCTCGCCACCGGGCCGAAAATGCAGAAACCCGCTGGCGGAGACCCGACGCAAGAGCTGTTCACCGCGATCAACAAGAACGACTACGCCTCCGCCCAGGACGCGGTGAGCCGTGGCGCGGATCTGACCGCCAAGGATCAGTTTGGCGAAACCCCGCTCGACCTCTCCATCGCGCTCAACCGCAACAACATCACCTTCCTGCTGCTGGGCTCGCGCAACGAGCTTTCGGCGCAAGGGCTCAGCGGCTCCATGGGCGCGCCCTGGACACTGCCCGCCGCCGGCAAGGCTGACCAGGGTAAGGCCACGCGCCAAACCACCCAGCCGGTCATTCCCGCTGCGGCACCGGCCCGCCCCGCGCCGCAGATGGCCGTTCCCGGCGGCGCAACCGGCACGCCAAACCCGCAAGCAGGCTTCCTGGGCTTCGGCCCAAAGAGCTGACACGCCCGCATAGCCGAGAGGTCGTCAATACGCCCTCTCAAATTCTGACCGGAATCCCTATTTCTGCGGGTCCAGGAAGCGCTGGATATTGCTCAGCTGCTTCTGGAAATCATGCGTAAACACCGAACGATGGCTGCCGTCATTGGTCGCCACGAAATAGAGCGCATTGCTCTGCGCCGGGTGCAGCACCGCCGTCAGCGCGGCGGCGCCGGGTGAGCAAATCGGACCTGGCGGCAGCCCATTGGTCATGTAGGTGTTGTAGGGCGAGTCGATCTGCAAATCCGCCCGGGTGATGCTCATACCGCCAGATTGCCGCCCCCCGCTCGCTGCGAAAATCACCGTCGGGTCCGCCTGTAACCGCATCCCCTTCTTCAGCCGGTTCTCATACACAGCGGCGATGAATGGCATGTCGCCGTTGAGCGGCGTCTCCTGCTGCACGATCGAGGCCAGAATCAGCGCCTGCTGGGGCGTGCTGAGGGGCAGGCCAGCTTCGCGTCCGGCCCAATCCTTGGCCAGCAGCGCCTGCATCGCCGCCTGCCCACGCGCCAGAATCGTGGCCCGGTTGGTGCCCCACACGTAATCGTAGGTCTGCGGCAGTACGCTGCCGTCCGCCGGCGGCGCTACATGGCCCCTGGCAACGGGCAACGCATCGATAATCGCGGCAATCTGCTGGCCGGTCAGCCCCTCTGGGATCGTGGCCTGGTGCTGCACCTCCGCGCCATGGCGCAGTGTGTCCAGAATCTGGCGCAGACTGGCATGAGCGGGAAATAGATATTCTCCGGCCCGCAGCGGCCCGGCATCGCGCGTAAACCAGGCGGCGGCGCGGAACATCAGCGGATAATCGATCACCCCGGCCTTGGCCAGCGTATCGGCTACCCCGGCAATACCGCCAGGCGGGATGACAACCGTGGCGTCAACCTTGCCCGCGCCTGGTCCGTCATAGGTTTCATGAACCGCCAGCCGCGCGGCATGGATCACCGCCAACAGTACAAGCAGCGTGAAAAATATCCGGGCGCGCCAACGCAAAACGGATCAGGCGGCCCGCTTGAACAGGATGGAGGCATTGGTGCCGCCAAACCCGAAGGAGTTGGACAGCGCCACGTTAATCTTGCGCTCCTGCGCCGTCAGCGGCACCCGGTTCACCACCGATTCCCGGCTCGGCTCATGCAGGTTCAGCGTCGGCGGGGCGATATTGTCGCGGATCGCGAGGATGGAGAAGATCGTCTCCACCGCGCCCGCCGCACCCAGCAAATGCCCGATCGCGGATTTGGTGGAGGACATGGCGACCTTCTTCGCGTGGTCCCTGAACATATTCTCGACCGCTTCCAGCTCCAGATCGTCACCCAGCGGCGTGGAGGTGCCATGCGCGTTGATGTAATCCACGTCGGCAGGGGAAAGCCCGCCATTCTTGAAAGCGGCCTTCATGGCGCGGAACGCACCGTCATGGTGCTCGGCGGGCGCGGTGATGTGGTGCGCATCGCCGGAGAGGCCGTAACCGCCAACCTCGGCATAAATCTTCGCGCCACGGGCCTTGGCATGCTCGTATTCCTCAAGCACCACCACACCGGCACCCTCGCCCATCACGAAACCGTCGCGGTCCTTGTCCCATGGGCGGGAGCCCTGGGTCGGCCGGTCGTTAAACGCGGTGGAAAGCGCGCGCGAGGCGCAGAAGCCGGCAATGCCGAGCGGGTTCACCGCCGCTTCGGCGCCGCCCGCCACCATCACATCCGCATCGCCATAAGCGATCAGCCGCGCCGCATCGCCAATGGCGTGCACACCGGTGGCGCAGGCCGTCACGGCGGAGTGGTTGGGGCCCTTCAGGCCGTATTTGATGGAAACCTGGCCGGAGATCAGATTGATCAGCGCGGCGGGGATGAAGAAGGGCGAAACGCGCTTGGCCCGGCCCTCATGCACCATCACCGAGGTCTCGTAGATGGTTTGCAGGCCGCCAATGCCGGAGCCGATCATCACCCCGGCGGCGCATTTTTCTTCCTCCGTCTCCGGCACGAAGCCGGAATCGGCCATCGCCTGACCGGCCGCCACCATGCCGAGATGGATGAAGCGGTCCATCTTCTTCAGTTCCTTAACCGGAATCCACTCCGCGAGGTCCAGCCCGCCTTCCGCGGCGGTCCCCGCCGGAACCTGCCCGGCGATCTTCGCGGAAAGCTCCGTGGTGTCGAAGGATTGAATGGCTGTGATCCCGGATTCTCCGTTGATCAGCCTTTTCCAGACATGTTCGACCCCTACCCCAAGCGGGCAGGCAATTCCCATACCTGTAACGACAACACGACGCATGCGGACTCCTTGGACGGCTCTCAGATCTTAAGCAAACGGACCTTATTCGGCCTTCTGCTTCTCGATATAGTCGATCGCATCCTTCACGGTGGTGATCTTCTCGGCCGCATCCTCAGGGATTTCCACGCCGAAGGCTTCCTCGAAGGCCATCACCAGTTCAACGGTGTCCAGCGAGTCAGCGCCCAGATCGTCGATGAAGGAGGCTTCCGGGGTCACCTTGGCTTCGTCCACGCCAAGATGCTCGACAACAATCTTCTTAACCTTGTCGGCGATTTCGCTCATCGAATGTCACTTTCCTGCTGGTTTGCTTATGGCCCGGAATAGCCTTGCGGGGCCAACCGGGTCAGAACTGTTAATACGTCAGACTTCGCGGCGCTTAGCATGGTTTTTCCCACGCCGCCAAGCGGGGGGTCAGGCCATTGCCATGCCGCCATTCACATGCAGGGTGGCGCCGGTCACCCAGC
>JAGWOU010000476.1 GCA_028870815.1 Rhodospirillales bacterium
GAAATCTTCTACAGCCTCAAGGAAGCGCAAATACTCATTGAGCAATGGCGTAACCACTACAATACGCTCAGGCCCCACTCAGCGCTTGGATATAGGCCACCTGCACCGCAAACCATCCAGCCAAACGTAATTCATCTCGACCAAGCTGCATGATCACGCTATCTCAGACGCGCTGGTACAAAATCTCCGTCAGGCCAATCTGGGCCTGCAGAAGCTGTCCTAAGAACTGCGCCCACGGGCCAGTTCTATGCGCGAAATTTACCGCAACGCATGCGCGTTGCGGTAAATTTCTTTTTTGCCTTTCAATGGGCAGCCCTCTGGCGATGTCGCAAGCAACCGGCGCGCCCTACGAATTTGGCGTTTCACGACAGGAATAGAAAAGGGAACGCAAGCAATGAGTGAAGAATATCCAAAAGGCGCCACGCCACTGGGCAGTACGTTGTACCTGTTCAAATCCAAGACCAATAGCACCGACTGCCTGATCTCGGCCCATGGCGGTTACTACAAGGGCAACTCCGGCTTCGAGGTCGATTCCGGCCTGGAGATCATCTTTTACGGCGAGCACAGCAAAACCCTCAGCGATCCCGGCGTCAAACTCGCGGATTTCGATGCCGCACCCGTGGAGGTGCTGACCGGCGGGAAGTTCTGTTGCAACTATGAGCTTTCGAAATATCAGGGATCCCATGGCGGCAGCGATGGCAAGCCGGCGGAAACCTACGAATCTATCAACCGCCGCGTTGAATATAATAACGACCGCTTGTTCACGGCCTTCAATCAGGCGATCACGACAAAAAACCAAAAAGTGGCGCAAGGCAATCTGAAAATGATCATGTCCTCGCGTTCAATGAGTGTTGTGACCATCCGCAATCGCTGGTTTTCGCAAAATGTCTATCTGAAGGACGTCATCAAGGCGGTCCGCAAGGAGAGCCCAAGCATCAAGCGTTTCCACTGCTCCTTCTGCCGCAGTCTGGTCGGTGACGACAATGCCCAGAGCGCCAAGGTGCAATGGCGGTAATGCCGCCAGCCCCTGCCGGCGGGCAGATGCCGCAAGCTGGGGCGTCACATCTCCCGGCGTGAAGAGGAAGGCATTATGGCCATCGATGACTTTTATAACGATCCGAAGGAGTTTCTGAAGACAAACGTCGTTCGTGTCGGAGGCATTCCGGTCAAGAGCGGAGAGACAACGAACTCGGTCTTCTATCTCATCATCCGGGAAAGGAGCATGCAAAGGTCGTGGATGATTCCGGCCGTGAAATCGGCAAAGTCTACGACCTTGCGCGCAGCGATGGCACGACCGGGATAAAAGCCTATTTCTGTCCTTATAAGCAGAACAACTCCTGCTTTATAACATTGGGCGCAGCTGCAAACTACATGTTCACCACGCAGATGGATGGTTGCACATTCGGTATCGGCTCCAATGCCGGCGGCAACATTCTGGTGGGCCATGCGAATTACGCGGCCATCGGCAAAGAATGGGAGCAGGGCAACTCCATGGCGCTTGACCCTTCCGGCACCAATAGCGCGCCGTCCAACGTGGGCATGGGGCGGCAGCGGCAACGGCAATCGCAGTTGAATGTTTTGCAAAGCAAGATGGATTGGAAAGGCAAGTTCATCAAACCCGAAGATTATATGCCGGCCGATGCGGGGCGAGCCACGACGTTTGGCGTGCGCAAGGCGGGCG
>JAGWOU010000044.1 GCA_028870815.1 Rhodospirillales bacterium
AAAAACGTCTCGGTGCTGAAACCCGACCAGGCCCCGCAGCTGGTGGCGGAGATGAATTTCCCCACGGATCTCACCGTCAACCGGGTGCAGGAAAGCTTCGCCTCGCCCAACGCCCTCTCCTTCTGGGCGTTGCCGGGCTTCATCCATCTGCTCAAGCGCTCCGGCTTCTCCGCCACCCAGCATGAGCTGGCCTTCCAGACGCTACTGGCCCTGCCGCTGCTCTGCGCCACCATGGCGCTGGTCGCGGCGGGGTTTTCCATGCGCCCCTCGCGGCGCGGCGGGGCGGGAACCATGCTGGTCTCCGGCGTGAGTTTCGGATTCGCCCTGTTCATGATCTCCGAGGTCGCCAACCAGTTCGGCACCTCCGGCGCCATCCCCGTCAGCCTCGCCGCCTGGGCCCCGGCGCTGGCCGGATTGTTTTTGGCGCTTGCCTTGTTGCTGCATCTGGAAGATGGCTGAGCCATGACCCGCACCGGCCGAATCTTAGCCCTTCTCGTCACCACCTCCCTCGGAGGGCCGGTCCTGGCCCAGTCCTTCGGCTCTCTGGCTTCCGACCAGGCGCCCAGCAACGGCGAGAACGCGCCCGTCAGCTTCAGGGCCGACACTCTCTCCTACAACAAGCCGGGCAATATCATCACCGCCGCCGGCCATGTCACCGCCATTCAGAATGGCCAGACCCTGCACGCGGACAAGGTGACGATCGACCGCAACACCAATATCGTCACCGCCTCGGGCCATGTGGTGCTGGTGCAACCGGACGGCACCACTGTTTATGCCAATCACGTCGTCCTCTCCGACAATATGAAGAACGCGGTCATGAAATCCGTGGCGGCGCGACTGGCGCAAAACGCCCGCATCATCGCCAATGGCGGCGAGCGTTACGACGCCAAAATCGACGAGCTTTCAAAACCTGTCTATTCCGCCTGCGATCTCTGCAAGAGCGACCCACGCTCACCACCCACCTGGGCGATCCGTGCCACCAGCGCCACGCGTGACCTCGAACATAAAATGATCGAGTTCCGCAACGCGACATTGCTGATGAAGGGCGTGCCGGTGTTCTGGCTGCCCTACATGAGCGAGCCCGATCCTTCGGTGAAACGCAAGACGGGACTGCTCATCCCCTCCATCGGCGCCACCTCGCAGCTCGGCGCCTTCGTGGTCATTCCTTACTACATTACCCTCGGCAAATCGGCGGATCTCACCCTCGCCCCGGTCTTCGCCACCAAGCAAGGCCCGGCGCTGAAGGCCGATTACCGCGAGGCTTTCAACCAAGGCACGTTGGATGTGAAGCTCTCCGGCGGCCACGACCGCGGCAAGTTCGGTGATTCGGTTTTCGCGAATGGTACGTTCGACCTCAACGACGCCTGGCGCGCGGGCTTTGCCTTCAACCGTGCCTCCAACCCGCAATATCTGGACGATTTCAGCATCCTGCCAAACGCCTCCTATCTGGAGAGCAATGTCTATCTGGAGGGGTTCGGCGCTGGATCTTACGCGCGGATCGACGCGGAGACGTTCCAGGGCCTGGTGGTTTCGGTCAACCAGAGCGAGCTGCCGATCGTCGCCCCGTACGGGCAATATCACTTCGTCTCCCGGCCCGATGCCTGGGGCGGCACCTTCCGTGTGGACATGAACGCCTTCAATGTGCTGCGCGATGTCGGCACCAACACAAGGCGCATCGCCTTCATCCCATCCTACTCGCTGCCTTTCATGCTGCCGGCGGGCATTGTGGGCACCGCGCGGCTGCAACTCGATTCCGCCTATTACAATTCAGACAAGCTGAACCAGCAGCCGAATTACAGCCTGAGCCAGCAGGCCAGCATCGGCCGCGCCCAACCCTATGGCGCCGTGATGCTGCGCTGGCCGTTCATCCGGGCCACCCGGCATTGGGGAAGCCAGCTCATCGAGCCGATCGTCCAACTCGTCGCCTCACCCAACACGGGCATTTCGGATAATTCCAAGATTCCGAACGAGGACAGCCTGGACCTCGAATTCTCCGACGCCAATCTGTTTTCCCTTAACCGCTACCCCGGCATCGACCGGCTGGAGGGCGGCTCGCGGGTGGATTACGCCTTGCACGCGGCCTGGTATCTGCCCGGCGGCATGACACTGGACGGGCTGATCGGGCAGTCCTACCGCTTCCACAAAGATCTCGTCTATCTGCCTGAATCGGGGCTCCAAGATAACGTCTCGGACATCGTCACCCGCGCGGTTGTGGCGCCCACCCCATGGTTCAACATTTCCTACCGTGGGCGGTTCTCTCACCATTCATTCGGCAACCGCATGACCGACCTGACGGCGAATTTCGGCAATAGCCGACTCGCGGTCTCCGGTGGGTATCTCTACACCAACACCAATCCTTACACGCTGTACGACAACCTCACCCTCGGCCAGTCGCCCAATCTCAACCCGCCGCCCGAATATTTCCAGCCACGCCAGGAAGCCACGCTGAATCTCTCAACCCAGGACGGACCCTGGAATTTCTCCGGCGGCGGCCAACGCAACCTGAAGACCGGGCATTTCGACGAGGTGAACGCCTCCGTCGGTTGGCAGAATGACTGCTTCGGCGTCAGCATGATCTATTATAAACGCTTCACCTCGTTCAATCTGGACAATGGCAGCACCCTGGTGCTGCTGCAGTTCACTTTCAAAACCCTTGGAACCGTCGGATTCAACGCCCTATGAAATTGCTGCTTCGCGCCACTCTCCTCGCCACGCTTTGCGCCGCCCCGGCCTTCGCGCAAAGCGCCGCCCCGGCGCCAACGCCCATGCAGGCATCGGACTCCGCCGGCATGGCGGCGGTGGTCAACGGCCAGGTCATCACCACCCAGGATGTCGCGGCGCGGTCACGGCTGCTTGCCATTTCGATGGGCATGCAACCCACCCCGGATGTGATCCAGCGCCTGGCGCCGCAGGTGACAAAACAACTGATCGACGAGACACTGCAACAGCAGGAGATCGACAAGCTAAACATCACCGTCACTGACCAGGATGTGGCGGACGCGATCTCGCATATCGAGCAAAGCAACGGCCTGCCGGCCGGTGGATTGCAAACCAAACTCGCCGCCGCCGGCGTGCCCTATTCAACCTTGCTGGCGCAGATTCGTACCGGCATTGGCTGGCAGAAAGTGCTGCACAAAGTGCTCGGACCGGGGCTGCAACCAACACCTGGCGACCTCGCGGCGCAAAAGGCGGCGCTACAGGCGAGCCTCGGCGCCACCCAGTACCATTTGGCTGAGATCTTTATCCCCGTTACCGACCCCAGCGACGAAACCCCGGCGCAGAATTTCGCCAACACGGTTATCGCGCAGCTGCGCCAGGGCGCACCTTTCCCCATCGTTGCGGCGCAGTTCTCGCAGGCGCAAACAGCACTCTCGGGCGGCGACCTCGGCTTCGTGCAGCTAAGCCAGCTGGACCCGGCGGTGGCCGCCACAGTGAAGCAAATGCCTATCGGCGCCATCTCCAACCCCATCCGCGTGCCGGGTGGGTATGAAATCGTCCAGTTGCTGGATGAGCACGATGAAGGCAACCAGATGCAGACCATTCTGGATATCCGCCAGGCCTATGGCCAATATCCGCAGCCGGTAACGGGCGGGCAGCTCGGCCAGGTGCAGATCAATTTCATCACCCAGTTCATGGCCAAGGCCAAGAACGCCACAAGCTGCGACGCCCTGCAGGCGCTGGATGCCAGCTATGGCAATATCCAGCCTTCCAACCCAGGGCCGGTCAATCTCGCCACCGTCACCCCGCCTGCCTTCCAGCAAGTGCTTGCCAACCTTCCGGTCGGAAAGCTGAGCCAGCCGCTGGTTCAGGCCACCGGTGTCGCGGTGGTGATGGTTTGCAACCGCAGCCAGGAAAAGGCGCAGCTGCCGCCTGACGATCAGATCGTGAACATGATCGTCAACCGCCGCGTGCAGCTTGAATCCGAGCAGATGATGGACCAGCTCCGCCATCGCTCCGTGATTCTGCAGGGCTGAACCGCCATGCTGCGAGGCGTTTACGACCGCCTTCTGGCCTTGAGCACCCGGCCATCTGCCCCGCTCTGGCTATTTCTGGTGGCGGTGGCCGAAGCCAGCGTGTTCCCGCTGCCGCCGGACGTTCTGCTCATCCCCATGGCGCTGGCCAAGCCGCGCCGCGCCTTTGTCTTCGCCCTCATCGCGACAATGGGCAGCGTGCTGGGCGGCGCCTTCGGCTATGGCATTGGTTACGCCCTGCTGAACCGCCTCGCACAGCCGATCATTCATTTTTACCATTACGAGGCTGCTTTCGCGGCGTTTCAGCATAAATTCGCGGAATACGGCGCGGCGATTATCCTTATCAAAGGGTTAACGCCGATCCCATATAAGATCGTCACCATCGCTGCGGGCGCGGCGAAATTCAACTTCTGGGCGTTCATGGGACTCAGCTTCGTCACCCGCGGCGCACGGTTTCTTCTCGAAGCGGTACTGCTGCGCTTCTTCGGCGAACCGGCGCGGGGTTTCATCGAGCATCGGCTGGGCCTGGTCACCGGCCTGTTCGCAGTGCTGTTGGTGGCGGGATTTTTGGTCCTCAAATTCGCCTGATCGAAAATCGCAACAGCAAATCTGTCTCGTTTTGCTACACTTTTCCCTCCATATCTTGAAAATTGTGGAAATTCCAACAATTGCATAATTCCGTCTCAGCAATCATACTCGCCTTCAATCTAGACGGGTGGGCTAATGAGGCAGGAGAAACGAGAGCGGCATACAAAAATTTTGACCGCCCTCAGCGGCGCCTCAAGCGTCAGGGTCGCCGAACTTGCCCGCCAGTTTGGCGTTTCCACAGAGACAATCCGCCGAGATTTTGACGAACTTACCCGCGGCGGACAGCTCAGCCGGACCTATGGCGGGGCGGTGCGGATGCTCGACCCAGGGCACCATGGCGAGGTGGAGCGGCAGAGTCTTCTGCTGGCAGAGCGCCAACGTATCGCCAAGGCCACGGTGGACGAGGTGGCGGATGCTCGGATCCTGCTCATCGGCTGCGGCGCCACCGCTGTGCAGGTGGCACGGCAAGTCGCGGCACGGCTTAAGGATATCACCGTTGTCACCCATTCATTCGCCGTGGCGGCGGCTGTTGGGGTGAACCATCTGGTCGAGGTGATGATGATCCCCGGCCTGTACCATCCCGCCAAGGCCAGCACGACCGGCGGCCATGCCATTGTGTTCCTGCAAAGCCTGTATGCAGACTACGTGATTTTGGGCGCCAGCGGGGTGACCCAGGATGGGCCGGGCGACACCCTGCCTGAGATCGCGGCCGTGAACACGGCGATGATGAGCCGCGCGGCGCGATGCGTGATCGCCGCCGACCAAAGCAAGTTCAACCTGTCCTCCTCCACACGTTACGCGGACTGGCCTCAGGTCAGCACGTTTGTCACCGATGCGGCACCGCCGGCGGAACTGCGCAAAACGCTGGAGAGCAACCGGGTAAAGCTGCTGGTGGCATAGCTATGCCGCCGCCTCCAACGCTTCGGCAGCTTCCAGCCAGTCCAACTCGGCGGTCTCGATCTCGTTTTTCAGCGCCCCCAGACGCAGCGTGATCTTGTTCAGCTCCGCCGCCTTGGCGGGGGCGTAAATGCCCTCATCCGCCAGCTTCGCCTCCAGCGTTTCCTTCTCCGCCGTCAGTTTGTTCAGCGCGGTTTCCGCCGCCTTGGCCGCTTTTTGCAACGGCGCCAACCTTGCCCGCGCTTCGGCCCTGGCTGCCTTGTCGTTCTTCTTATCTTCAACCTTCTTCGCCTGGGCCGGAGCGGCGCGCTCGCTCATCGTCGCGGCATAGGCGGCCAGATCCCCCTCGAACGGCGTGGCTTTGCCATTCGCCACCAAAATCAGCCTGTCCGCCGCCAACTCCACCAGATACGGATCATGGCTGATCAGCACCACTGCCCCCTCGAAATCCGTCAGCGCCTTGATCAGCGCGTCGCGGGCATCGATGTCCAGATGGTTCGTCGGCTCGTCGAGAATCAGCAGATGCGGCGCATCCCGCGTGGCCAGAGCCAGCAGCAGCCGCGCCTTCTCCCCACCGGACATCTGCCCCACGGGCGTATTCACCCGGTCCGCATCCAGTCCGAACCGCGCCGCCTGAGCACGCAACTGAGCGGGCAAAGCCTGCGGCAGCGCGCGGGCCAAATGGTCGTAGGGCGTGTCCGTCAGCACCAGGTCATCCTCCTGATGCTGGGCGAAATACCCCACGCGCAGCCCTTTCACCCGGAATTCCCGCCCCCGCATGGCGGCAAGCCTTCCTGCCAGCAGCTTCGCCAGCGTGGATTTGCCGTTGCCATTCTGCCCCAGCAGCGCGATGCGGTCTTCCATGTCGATCCGCAGGGACACGCCAGACAGCACAGCCTTGCCGTCATAGCCAATCTCCACGCCCTCAAGCTGGAGCATGGGCGGGGGCAATTCCTCCGGCGAGGGGAAGGAGAATTGCGTCGCCTGCGCCTCCACCACCGCCTCGATCTGCGGCAGCTTCTCCAGCGCTTTCAACCGGCTTTGCGCCTGCCTGGCCTTGGTGGCCTTGGCGCGGAACCGATCCACAAACGCCTGCATATGCGCCCTCTGGGCCGCCACACGCTCCGCCGCGCGGGCCTGCTGCAAGGCCCGCTCGGTCTTGATCCGCACAAATTCCGCGAACCCGCCCGGCGTCATGCTCAGCTTGCCGCCATCCAGATGCACAATCGCTTCCACCGCCCTGTCCAAAAGCTGGCGGTCATGGCTCACCAGCAAAATCGCACCCGGGAATTTCTGCAAATAGGTTTCCAGCCACAGCGTCGCTTCCAAATCCAGATGGTTCGTCGGCTCATCCAGCAGCAGCAGATCGGGTTCCGAAAACAGCACCGCCGCCAGTGCCACGCGCATGCGCCAGCCGCCGGAATAGCTGCTCATTGGCCGCGCCTGCCACTCCTCATTGAACCCCAGCCCCGCCAGGATGGCGGCTGCCCGCGCCGGAGCTGAATCAGCCCGGATCGCCAGCAGCCTTTCATGAATTTCCGCCAGCTTTTCCCCTGGCGTTTCAGGGTGTTCCGCGGCATGCAGCAGCGCCGCGCGCTCGGTATCCGCGGCCAGCACCACATCCAGCGGGGTAATGTCACCGCCCGGCGCCTCCTGCGCCACATAGCCCAGCCGCACCCGGTTCCCGAGCATGATTTTGCCGCCATCCGGCCGGATCACCCCAGCGACCAACTTCAGCAGCGTGGATTTCCCCGCCCCGTTGCGGCCGATCAGGCCGACATGCTTGCCCTCGTCCAGCAGCAGCTCCGCATGCTCCAGCAGCGGGCGGCCGGCGATGGAATAGGAAAGGTCTTCAAGGCGCAGAACACTCATGCCGCCCTGTATATTAGGCGGAGGGGTTGATGCAAAAGGACGGCCCGGCTATTTGCCCGCGCAACATTCATTGGGAAAATTTAGCATGGCCACCGAACGCACCCTCTCCATCATCAAGCCGGACGCTACCCGCCGCAACCTCACCGGCAAGATCAACGCGAAGTTCGAGGAAAAGGGCCTCACCATCGCCGCCACCAAGCGCCTGCATCTCACCAAGGCCCAGGCCGAGGCGTTCTATGCCGTGCATTCCGCCCGCCCGTTCTTTAACGACCTCGTCTCCTTCATGATCTCCGGCCCGGTGGTGGCGCAGGTTCTGGTGGGCGAAAACGCCATCGCCCAGAACCGCGAGATTATGGGCGCCACCAACCCGGCGAATGCCGAGCCCGGCACCATCCGCAAGGAATTCGCCGAATCCATCGAGGCCAATTCCGTGCATGGCTCCGACAGCCCGGAAGCCGCAGCCAACGAAATCTCCTTCTTCTTCGCCGAAATCGAGATCGTAGCTTAATTTCTTGTTTATGCGCGCGGCCGCCCCACCACCCCCGCGCGCCTAACCATCATCAAATACCCCGCCAGCCACCAGGTTGGCGGGGTATTTTATTCACGGCACAATTTCCACGGTCAGCAGCGCGTCATCCGGCGGGGTTTTCAGCCCGTCCAGGTTGATGACGAGCCGTTGCTCCGCTTGCGCATGCACCCGGCGGCGATAGAGCACGGCCTCGCCCGCCCGCACACGCAACTGCCCCTTCACAGCCCCGGTGGCGCGTAATTCCAGCCGCCCGCGCAAGGGCGCGACATGCGCCAGGGATTGCGGCACCACGAAGCGGATATTCTCTCCGGCCAGAACCTCCAGCCTGCCTTCCAGGCTCGGCAGCCCGCCGGAAAGATCATCAGCGATATAATCGCCTATCGCAGCACCATTTCGGAAGCATGATCCAGCGGCACCGGCCAGTTTTCCGGCGGCGAAATAGGACGTATCCGAGCAACGGCCATATTGGTCCATCGCCGGGCCGCCCGAGCCCGCATCGAAACGCAGATGGCTTGCCGCCACCAGCCGCGCCTCCGGCAGAAATTCGCCCGCGAACAGCACGCCGTCGCAGTCCAGACCTGCCCCATTGGAAAGCTGTACACGCTCAACCTGGCTGGTCCCGTCAATCCGTTCGACGGTTGCGCCGCGGATCAGCGGCACCCGAACAAGCCGCGGATATAAAATAAAGCCCGCATTGAGGCGCGGCCGCTCCCCAAGCACGGCCACCGGGCGGATGCCATGGCGGCGGCAAAGGGAAAGAACGGAAAGCGGTACCATCTCCGCGCCCACCACCACCGGCCGACGAAACGGCGGCGGGGCCTGCGCGGCGAGCAGGGCTTGCAGGGCGCTCATGTTCAACACGCCACCGAGCCCAGCTCCTGCAGCCGGCTCACATTCCCGCGCCCCGGTGGCCAGCAGCACGCGCCGCGCCGCGAAAAGCCTTGGGCCATCCGGGGTCAGCACATCCAGCGCCCCGTTTGGCCGCAGCGCCGTTACGTCATGGCCAGGCAGAATCTCCACCCCCGCCGCTTGCGCTGAAGCCGCCAGCCTCTCGGCATAGGCCGGTCCGGTGAGCAGGCGCCCGAATTCCCGCAGGCCGAACACGCGTTGTACGGAAAACCGTGGCACCCCACCCAGTGCGGCTGCGCGTTCCAGAATGACGACACGCGGCACCCCGCGCGCTTTCAGCCGCAGCGCCGCCGCGATGCCCGCCGGCCCGCCGCCGATGATCGCCGCGTCAATCACGTTTCCCCGCTGCCTTGGCACTGCCCATGGCGCATCATGGGGCATTCCTGCACCCGCGCGTCAACCTGCTCCGGCAACGGCGCTGAATCCACAATTAGCCATAGCCAAATGCACACACGTAATTATATTGCGTGAAATGGATTTTGGGGATTGCATGCAAATAGAAGCCGAACCGCTGGTGCTTGACGAGATCGACCGCAAGATACTCGCGGAGTTGCAGGAAGATGGGCGCATGACGAATGTGGAGCTGGCGCGCCGCGCCGGTATCTCGCCCCCGCCCTG
>JAGWOU010000477.1 GCA_028870815.1 Rhodospirillales bacterium
ATGATCGTATTTTTCCCAGCAAATGGCGGGTTGCCGACAATGGCATCAAACCCCTTATTCTGTTGCGCAAATACCTCGGGAAATTCGATTTCCCAATGGAATGGATGAAGCGAGTGTGGCTCCGCATAGAGACCAGCTGCAAACTCCCGGAGTTTCGGCCAAAAGTACTCTGGTTTCAGGTTCGCCCATAAGCTTAATTGCTGGCGGGCAGTCTCACGTTGTTTGGGCTTGTCCGCTGAGAAAAAGGCGGCGATGATGGAATCACCGATGGTCCTGATGTCATTCAACCGCGCCTCAATATGCCGGTGCCGCGCCTCCTGAATCGCGCGCTGAATGTCATCCGGTGCGTCTTGAATTTCGCGCCGGGCAGCCATCGCCTCAACCACTCTATCCTGCAAAAATCCATCAAACGGCGAATAGTCAGATTGCCCATCCTTCCATGCCAGCCGGCCAATTTGGCGCGCGGTCAGCCCAACCAGTGAGTCGCCGCACTTCAACGCATGGTCAAGGAACGTAAATTCATGGTCCCGCGCCAGCGTGGCCAGCCAAAGCGAAAGCCGAGCGAGATCGACCGCGCGCGGGTTCTTGTCGACCCCGTAAAGGCAGCGTTGCGCGACAAGCCGCTGGGCGTGAAGCTCCTCGTCCTCATCCGCTGGAATAGTGGGCCGCGTCTGCGGCCAACGCACCCAGGCCACGACCAGGCGCTCACCCAAAGCGCGGCAGGCTTCGACCAGAAACGCGCCCGAGCCCATGGCTGGGTCACACACCTTCAGCTCCAGCACGTGCTCCGGCGTTGCGTCAGGTCCCAGCCGCTCAAATGCCGGTTCCAACGCGTATTTCACAATCGGTGCGGTGAGCGAACGAGGCGTATAGTGGCTGCCAGTCCGCCGCCGCTCGCCTGTCGGCTGTAAGATTGGCGTGCCAGACGCCGCGATCCGTTTCTTGGGCGAGCCGCGCTCATCAACCATGCCATCGAGCGCGGCCGCAAGATCCTCGACACTCTTGGCATCCTCGACCGGCTTGGCCTGCGCCGCCGTCAGGCTGCGCCCTGCATTGTCCTTCAGTTCCTTGATCCGGTCCTTGGCCTTCTTGGTAAGAAGCTCATCGAGTGCGACGAACACCGGCGTCTTATTATTCTTGCCCGCCTTGATGGCCAGCACGCGGCTTTTGGCTGCCTCGACCGTGAAACCCATGACGGTCTCGTAAACCGAGCCGATCTGTTCGACGTCAAGGGTCCGGTAAGATAGCCGCTCGCGTTCCGCACCCCGCAGCTTCAAGGTCATCAGCCCTTCGAGGATGCGCAGCAGGCACCCGTCGGATACGGCCATGATCCGCGCCGGGTCATCTTTCGAGGCACGCCCCTCAAGGAAAGGAAATTCATCTGGATCGAACAGCTTGCCGCCGCGAGCCTGCACGAAGCCGCTCTGGTGGCCTTTGTGGATCAGCCGAAACAGCGCCAGCAATCCGCCCCATCCGCCGCGCCGCTCATCCATCGTGTCGGGATTGAGCGTTGCGTCTTCCGTGAGCTTGGCGTAGAGCCCGCGGACTGAATAACTGGTCTCGTAGATTTCGCGCGCGCGGGCGTCGGATCGCGATGGAAGCAGATCTCGGTCCTCGGCGTAGAGCACGAAGACCAGCCGCATCAGGACGGTCAGCAGCCCCTCATAGAGATG